>JABDQY010000188.1 GCA_013042025.1 Bacteroidia bacterium | reverse complement strand
TACCTCTTCTAATTGAGCATCAGATTTAACACCTGCTAATTGCTCTTTAATTATACTAGAAACTTCGTCTGGTCTTATTGCAGCCATTTTCTTTTTTAATTATAAATTAATGTTTTTCTAATTTCCCTAAGTTCTTTAGACACACTCATGTCGAGTAATTTGTCTTCGTGCTTAATTACGATTCCTCCAATAATTGAAGGGTCAATTTCATTTTTTAAAGCGATATCATCTTTCCCTAAGAGTCCAGATGCATAACTTTTTATTTTAAGAAGGGTTTCTTCCGATAGTGCCACTGCTGATATAACAGTTGCTTCCGCAATTCCATTTAAATCATTATATGAAGAAATAAAATTTTGGGCTACCATTGGCAATTCAGCTTCCCTTTTCTTATCAACTAAAAAGTCAATAAAACCTTGGGTTGTTGAAGTTGTTGCTTGAAACACCTTACGCAATACAGCCTTCTTATCCTCTGCTTTCACAATTGGATTTTTAAGTAGATTACGCAAATCTTTAGAATCTGTACATGTATCCATAACTGAATCCATATCAGCTTTCACTTTGTCTAACTCACTCGATTGAGTGGCTATATCCAATAGTGATTTTGAGTATCTTACTGCTATCCTGCTTGATGTCATGTTAATTCATTTGAGCTTTGTTCAGATGATCATTAACAAGTGATTCTTGAGAAGCTTTGTCAGTCAACTCATTTTTAATCACTTTCTCTGCAATGCTTAATGAAATTTCTGCTACTTGGTTTTTGATTTCAGAAAGAGCCTGTAGCTTTTCTTTTTCAATTTCCGTTCGAGCAGAAGCTACCAATCTGTTGCCTTCTTCTGATGCAGAAATCTTAGCGTCAGACAAGATTTTTTCTTTCATTTCTCTTGCTTCTTTTAAGATTGCCTCACGCTCAGTTCTAGCTTCAGCTAATAACTTTTCATTGTCTGATTTCAGCTGGCTCATTTGAGCCTTAGCCTCTTCTGCAGATTTTAATGAACGATCAATAAATTCCTCTCGATCTTTAAGTGCTTGAATAATCCCTTTCCATGCAAACTTTTTCAAAAGAAAAAGAATTACTAGGAATGCTACGGACATCCAAAGTACAAGACCTAATTCTGGTAATAACGGATTCATAATAATTTAAATTTATTGGGCAAGAGCGTACTCTTGCCCATGATGATAAGTTATTACTTCGTTAATACAACCAAAAGACTCACAATGATCCCGAAGAATGCAGCACCCTCTACAAGTGCAGCAGCAACGATCATGTTTGCTCTAATGTCTCCAGTTGATTCAGGCTGACGTGCCATTGATTCTAAAGCAGAACCACCGATTCGTCCGATACCGATACCAGCTCCAATTGCTGCAATACCTGCTCCAATACCTGCTCCCATGTAAGCATTTGCCATGCCGTCTAATAAAATTGTTAAAAGTTCCATTTCTAAATTGTTACTTGTTTATTTAATTGTTGTTTATATACGTATTAATGTGCGTGTTCTTCTACCGCAGATCCAAAATAAAGAGCTGACAATAAAGTAAACACATATGCTTGCAAGAATGCTACTAAAAGCTCAATTGCAAACATGAATATTGAAAATGCTACAGATAAGATAGATACACCGTATCCTCCACCTGCACCATACAAATTATTAAAAATAAATATCAAACTAACGAATGCTAGAATGATAATGTGACCTGCTGTTATGTTCGCAAAAAGTCGAAGTGTTAGAACAATTGGTTTTGAAATAAAGCCAATAAACTCTATAACGAACATCAAAGGAATTGGGAACTTCAACCACCATGGAACACCAGGTGTGTTGTAAATGTGTTTCCAATAATCTTTGTTTCCATTTACTGAAGTTATGATAAAAGTAAATAATGCCATTACCATAGCAACCGCAATATTACCAGTAACGTTAAATCCACCGATAAATGGAATCAGTCCTAACATATTACCTATCCAGATAAAAAAGAATATTGTTAAAAGGAAAGGTAAGAACTTCTCATATTTCTTCCCAATAGATGGTTTAGCTATTTCATCTTTCACGAAAAGAATCAATGGTTCCATTACCGACTGAATTCCTTTTGGTGCTTGACCTTCTCTCTTTTTATATCCCTTAGCAACTGAAATAAAAATCCAAAGCATTAAACCCATCGTTAAGAACATACCAAATACCGTTTTGGTGATTGATAAGTCAAAAGGCTTTTCAGCAGTGATGTGGCCATGATCATCTCTAGCTACACTGCCATCTTCACCTGTAAAATAGATTTTCTCGTGCTCCATGATATAACCGTTGTATGGTTCACCATGTGACAATTTTGAAGAGCTAAACATCTCCAAACCTTTCTCCTTACTATAAAGAATAATTGGAAGGGGAATATGAATGGGACCAATGTGAATTTCATGGTTATCCATTACGTGATGCATAATCACTTCTCCAGCATTAAAACCTTTATCTTCTCCATGTTTTTCTTCCGCTTGCTCAGCAAACAAAGAAAAAGACGTCATAAAAATGATTATTGCGATAAAAAACCGAAACATATTGTTCACTCTAAGTATTTGATTTTTAGCTTGTTGTATTATCAAGGCTGCTCCTTTTTTCGGTCCGCAATTTAGACACTAATTGATATATTTCAAATATTGTGAAGAATAAATATAAAATTAAATAATAGACCACAAATTCCATTGCCTTTATGTCACTAATTATCAAATAAATAGCAAGAAATAAAACGGATAAAATCATACGTAATCCGGTTGCTCCCATCACACCTCTAAAAAATGCGGAATTTGAACTATTTACACTTCGTTGTGTAATCCATCCAATTGCTAATCCCAAGAACACATAAAACACTAATGCACCCCAAAACCAACTTTGCTCAGTGGTATCGATATAATTCAAAACTCCAAATGTTGCTCCTGCTAAAAATAAGGACATTAATAATAGATTTAAAATAAATTTTGGTCGCATTATTTAAGTTTCTTTATTAAAATATACATGACTGCAAACACCGCAATGAAAATTGCAATGATTAAAAAAGTTGATTTCGTTTGAAAGTACTTATCCAACTGTATCCCCGCAAGAACTAAACCCACCGAAAGAATAATAAGTTGAAAACCTAAACCTGAATATTTAACGTAATTATTAGGCTGTTGCCGCTCTGACATCACCTTGAGAATTATCCTTTTGCATTGAAACAGAACTACCCATTGTGCATGCTCCATTAAACTCACCACCGTTTTCTACCACAATTTTAGCAGTTCTAATATCACCATTAACTACACCTGAGGCCTTAATCAAAAGTAAATCCGCTACCTTAACGTCTCCTTCTACTCGGCCACTAATATCACAACTCTTAGCTTCAATGCTGCCTCGAATTACAGCTGATGTACCTAGCACACACTTTGAAAGGGTGCTAATATTGCCTTCAATTTCGCCATCAATTCGTAAATCACCATCTGAACTTAAATCTCCGATGATTTTTGTTCCTTCTCCAATTACATTGATTTCTGACGAATTGTTTGCTGTTGATTTCTCTTTTTTACCCAACATATTTTGTTTTAAAAGTTTATATATTTCTGAGGATCTACTGCTATTCCCTTACTCCATAACTCAAAATGAAGATGAGGTCCGGAAGTTAGCTCCCCTGTACTACCCACAAGTGCTATTGCATCTCCCGCTTGTACAAAGGTACCTACTTTTTTCAATAATACGGCATTGTGCTTGTATACTGAAACGAATTCATCGAGGTGCTGAATTACTAGTGTATGTCCCCCACCAGGAGTCCAATCACTAAAAATCACCGTTCCTTTTTGAACCGATTTTACAACATCTTTTCGCTTTGCTGAAATATCTACCGCCAGGTGCATTCGATCTTGATTAAATGTATCTGTTATTACACCTTTAAGGGGTAAGAATAAGTTATAACTTTTAGGATCCGGCTTCGCTCGTTCAAGCACTTTAACCTGGGTTCCACTATTATTTCCTTCTTCTTCAATTTCAGAAGCCGAAACTACCGTTGTTTCTCCACCTCCTAAATCACCTTCCACAGTTTCTCCAGCTAGTATCTTATTTAATACATCAGATTGATAATTAAGCTGTGTTAAACTTTGCTCCAACGAATCAATACGTTGTAACATTTCATATTGTTCGATACTACTGTATTTCGCACTTTTCGTAGGGAATATGTGGTTTAAAGGAGTATATGCTAACAACAAATAAAGAATAGTTCCAAACACAAAAAAACCCACCGCTACAAACAACACCATATTGAGTGGTGTTAGCACAAAAGATATCTTTTCTTCCAAATTTTCATCTTGTCGAAGAATAATTCTGTACCTATTTCTGAACGTGGTTGATATTTTTTTTCGGAAAGAACCCACCTTTTGTCAATGTTTACGGCTTATTTAAAATATTTTTGTGCTCTTTTGAGTTAAGAGATTGCAAAGTTAACAGGAATATCAATTTGAAGTTAAGTAAATATATAGCTTTTGCCCTTTTATTGGGATTATCGTCTCAAGGGTTTGCCCAAAAAAGTGATGAAGGATGGATGAAGCGAAATTGGAACAACATGATTGCTCGCTATAACATCTATTTTAATGCTACCCAAAAGCTCGATGCTGCAGTAAATAATCTTGCAGAAAAGCAAAAAGATGATTTTGAAAAATATTTGAGCGTTTACCCGTATGGGAATAAATCCGATATAAAGGCAATGAAGACACCTATGGAGGAAGTAATGAAAAAAGCATCCAAGGTGATTCAAAATAAACCTAAGAGCAAATGGGCTGATGACGCTTATTTTATTATCGGGCAAACCCATTTCTTTAGTGGTGATTATTTCTCAGCTATTGAAACTTTTGAATTTGTTAATGCCAACTATACCGACCCTTATATAAAAGAAATGAGCCAGCTTTGGCTTATGAAAAGCTATGCAATGCAAGGCAAGGACAATGATGCAGAAGCAATACTAGGGCTATTGAAAGACATCAAAACTCCAAACAAAGAATTCAATACGCATTTGGCTCTTTCTGCAGGAGACCTAATGATTAAACAAGCAAAATATCCAGAGGCAATAGATTACTTAAAAAAGGGTATTGGAAAAGTTAAAGATAAAACGTTGAAGTATAGAAGCAATTTTGTTCTTGGTCAGCTTTATCTCGAAACCGAGAAATATAAAGACGCAAGTTATCATTTTGAGAGAGTTCTTAAAATGAATGCTCCTTATGAATATGTTTTTCAAGCAAATTTAGGAATGGCAAAAGCTACCTCTAAAACTGGTGGACAAGGAGCAAAGAGCACTAAAAAATACCTCAAACGGATGCTCAATGATGATAAGAACATAGAATACTATGATCAGATATATTATGAATTAGGTTCAATTGAATTTGCAAGTGGAAATGAACAAACAGGTCTGGATTACATGCTTCTTTCGTCTGCTAATTCTAAAAACAATAGAACGCAAAGTACTAAAACGTACCTGTACTTAGCAGATCATTTTTTTGGTAATAGAAACTATGCAAAAGCACAAGCATATTATGATAGTACAGTTGCTGTTTTGCCAGGTGATTTCCCTGATGGGAAAAAAATTAAAGCAAAACACTCCGTCTTATCTAAACTCATTGAGCACATTGAAACCATAAAACTTCAAGATAGCTTGCTAACCCTAAGCAGAATGGATCGAGATGAGCTCGACAAAAAGATTACGAAAATTATTGAAGAGGAGAAAGAGAAAAAAAGATTGGCAGAAGAAGCCGCATTAATTCAAGCAGAGCAACAGCGTCTAAATCCAAATGGAGGGATGCCTCAATTACCCAACGGAGGAAATACTGGAAGTACTTGGTACTTTTATAACACTGCAGCAATAGCTCGAGGTAGTAATGACTTTGTTAGAACATGGGGAAATCGAAAGAAAGGAGATTGGTGGCGTTTTATAAATAAATCTGTGGTAGAATCTGATATTCCTAAACAAGATGAATCTGATGATGACGAGGTTGATGCTGATGCATACAATTCATCTGCTGATGAAGAACAGATTGAAATTCTAAAGTCATTGGATGCAGCAAAACTTAAGTACTACAAACCAATTCCTTTTAGTGCCCTTGCTAAACTTGTTGCAGAAAAGAAAATTCAGGACGCTTACTTAGGAATAGGTAAGATATACTTTGAAGATTTGAAAGAGTATACTAAATCCAAATCAAACTTCATCACATTGCTTTCAAAGTATCCAGCTACCAAGCACAAACCTGAAGCAATTTTTTATCTAGCAAAATCAGAAAGAGAGCTTGGAGATAGTATAGCATACAGTGAATATGCAAAACAAATTGCTGATGAATATCCTGAATCTGCTTATAACAAAGTTTTAAATGCTACTGAAATTGTTGAAGATAGCAAAGACAAAGAAGTTGTAGAGTTATATGGTAAGATGTATGAGGCCTATGAAAAGGACGAATTTACCGAGGTTAATGCTATAAAGAAAAAGATTGACACGGAGTATCCTGGAAATTCTATCCAAGGAAAAATAGATTATCTATATGCCCTTACTATTGGGAAAACAAAAGGAAAAGAAGCTTACTTAGAAGAACTAAAAGCACTAAAAGAAGCATATGCGGGGAATGAAATTGGAGATATGGCTGCATATACCATTACATTACTAACGGATTCGGAAGCTGATGCAAACGGTGCAGAATCTTTGTTTAAAATGAACGCTGAAGAGGTTCATTATTATATGGTAACCGGAATCACTAAAAATGAAAAAAATGTTCAAGTACAGCTAGATGAATACAATAAGAGTTTCTTTAAGAATCAAACGTTGGTAATTTCTAGTTTACTATTAGAAGAAAAGCAGGTGTTTTATATCAAACAATTTAAAAGCAAGAAGGAGGCTGTGCTTTATCATAAAGAAATGCTATCTAACAAAACCCTTCTTTCAAATGCTGGAATGGGTGATATAGAGACTTACGCTATTAGTGAGTCAAATTTCAGAACCCTAATACAATCTAAAAACGAAAAAGACTACATCCGTTTCTTTAGAAAGAACTATAAATAACATGGCTACTAAAAAAAAGAAACCAACCAAAGTAACATCAGCAACAAAGCTTACACGGAAATTATGGAAATGGTTCGCGTACTCAATTGTTTTTGCGATACTATTTGTATTCAGTATTAAGTTTGGGTTATGGGGGAAATTACCTGAAACTTCTGAGCTTGAAAACCCTAAAACGAAGTTGGCATCTGAGGTTTATACTGCAGATGAAGAGTTAATGGGTAAAATGTTCTTTCAAGAAGATAGAACTAACAGTAGTCACGAAGACTTACCTCTTCATTTGAAAGAAGCACTTATAGCAACTGAAGATTGTAGATTCTATTCGCATTCTGGAATTGACGGTAGAGCGTTAGCGAGGGCCGTATCTAAACTTGGAAGTGACGGAGGAGGCAGTACCATTACGCAACAGCTCGCTAAAAACATGTTTCATGACCGAACTGGTCAAAACTTTTTCAAGAAAATTCTGCAAAAACTTAAGGAATGGATTCTAGCGATTGAAATAGAAAAGAGGTACACCAAAGAAGAAATCATTGTGATGTATTTTAATACCGTACCCTATGGAAACAGTTATGGTATAAAATCTGCATCCAAGAGATATTTTAATAAAAACACTAAAGATTTAAAAATTGAAGAAGCTGCCGTTTTGGTAGGAATGCTAAAAGCGAATACCACGTTTAATCCAATTCGAAATCCCAATAACGCTATTAATCGAAGGAATGTGGTAATGAAGCAGATGGAAAGATACGATTATCTTACTTCTCAACAATATGATAGTCTTAAGGCTTTACCAATGGTTACCGATTACAACTACATTGATCATAACCAAGGCATGGCAACCTATTTTAGATCTTATTTAACCAAGTGGATGAAGCAATGGACTAGAATCTATGAAGCTGAAACAGGAGTTAAATATAACATCTATGATGATGGACTTAAAATCTATACTACAATAGATTCTAAGCTACAGAAATACGCAGAGCAAGCTGTTTCTAGCCATATGGAAAAACTTCAAGGTCAATTCTGGGATGAAACTAAGCGAAGAAACAGAGATCCTTGGTATGGAGAAGATAAAAGAGGAAATTTAGTTGCAGACCCAGACTATCCAATGAGGATGATGAAACGCACACAGACTTATCGCTCCCTTAAAAAGAAATATGGCAAGAATCAAGATTCAATAGACTTTCATTTAAACAATCCAGTTCCTATGAAACTATTTTCTTGGAAAGGCGATATTGATACAGTGTTAAGTCCAATGGATTCATTGAAATATTGTAAACAAATACTGCATACTGGCTTTATGAGTTTAGAACCTCAAACAGGTTACATTAAGGCATGGGTTGGAGGTATTAATCACAAGCATTTCCAATACGACCACGTTAACAAAAGATCTACACGTCAAGTTGGTTCAACATTTAAACCATTGGTTTATGCTCGAGGTTTAGACGACGATAGAATTCAACCGTGCGAAGTAGAAAGTACTGGGCCAGTTATCGTGGAATATGGTAATGGTAAGCAATGGTCTCCACAAAATAGTGGACCGGCACCGGCTGAAGTTACCTTTTATGGTGGTCTTCAAAAATCAATCAATACCATAACAGCACGAGTTATGAAACGATTAGGACCAAATAGTGCAGAAGTTGTAAGACAAACAGCAGGTAAAATGGGAATTGATGAAAGTAAATTTGAACCTTATCCATCCATCTGTTTAGGCACAATGGATATCTCCGTATTTGAAATGGTTGGTGCATATGGAACATTTGTAAATGAAGGTACCTGGGTTGAACCAATATTTGTTACTCGAATTGAAGATAAAAATGGAAACATTTTAGAAGAGTTTACTCCAAAGAAAGAAGAAGCAATTCGAAAGCAAACAGCATATATTATTTGTAAAATGTTGGAGAAAGTAGCTCAACCTGGAGGAACTGCCGCTCGATTAAGAAGGAGCTATAACATACCAGCGGAAGCAGCAATAGGTGGAAAAACGGGAACGACACAAAACAACTCAGACGGCTGGTTTATGGGTGTAACGCCTAATTTGGTTAGTGGTTGTTGGGTTGGAGCAGAAGAGCGGAATGTGCACTTTAGAAGCACAGGATTAGGTCAAGGTGCAAATATGGCCCTTCCTATTTTTGCAAAGTATATGGAGAAAGTATACGCAGATCCAAAGTCTGGAATAGACCGTGGTCCATTTAAAAAACCGAACATTGAAATGACCATTGAAACTGATTGTGGTAATTACTCTGGAGAAAACAACGACGATGAATTCCCAGAAGGTGACGAAGGCTTAGGGGAAGATGACTTGTTTTAAGTTTTAAACTTTAGCTCCTCCAAGATGTGGGCAATCGTATAGTTCTTGCATATTTTTAAATTCCACCACATCTTTTTCATAACCATACGTATCCTTCATCGATTTTATTTGATTATGATCGTCTGTTGTTGTCTCAATATCCGTCATCTTAAACTGGCAAGGATGCTCATATCCACTTGAATGAGTAAGTTCAAGTAATTCTTTCCTGTAGTATTTTGCATAGTGATAAAAACGATCTGTTTTCAGCGGAACGTCAATCCCAGCTTGTAACCATTTATTCTGAGTAGCTACACCCGTTGGACAAGTGTTCGTATGACAAACTTGTGCTTGAATACATCCGATACTCATCATTGCTTCCCTTGCTACATTTATAATGTCTGCTCCCATTGCAAATGCTCTTGCTCCGTTGGAAGGCAAACCAAGTTTACCTGAAGCAACAAATACTATTCTCTCAGTAAGGTTACGTTTTTTAAATATTTTATAAATCAATGGAAATGCATTGTAAAAAGGTAAAGAAACATGATCTGCAAAGCTTGGAGGTGCAGCCCCTGTTCCTCCCTCACCGCCATCTATTGCGATGAAATATGGACCAGTACCACTCTTAACCATTTTATCTGCCATTTCTTCCCATAATTCTGTTTTACCAACTGCCGATTTAATCCCTACAGGTAGACCAGTTCTATCTGCAATTGTTTCTATTAGGGCTAGGAGTTCATCAAGGTTATTAAAACATTTATGGCTTGCAGGACTTAATACATCCTTTCCCATTTCAACTCCACGAATTGCGGCAATTTCAGCCGTAATCTTTTTACCTGGTAACACACCTCCTTTTCCAGGTTTGGCTCCTTGAGATAATTTTACTTCAATGGCTCTAACAAACTGATTGTTTTCAACCAATTTTTCGAGCTTGTTTAAATCGAGATTACCATCTTTACTTCGTACCCCAAAATATCCGGTACCAAAATGAAAAACAACATCTGCACCATGGCTGTGATGCGGTGATAATCCGCCTTCTCCAGTGTTGTGATAGCAATTTGCTTTTAACGCTCCCTTATTTAAGCTTTCAACAGCTTTAGCACTTAAACTACCAAAACTCATAGCTGAAATGTTGATTACTGATTGAGGTCGATAAGGTCTTCTTCTTCCATTTGCCTCTCCCATTACTTTAGCACATGCTAAGAAATCTTTGTGTTTCGTATTAATGTGCCCAGATGCTACTTTATATGGAAACAAGTCCGGTTTAAGGAAATGGTAATTGGGAGTATAAAAATCCTGGTCGGACCCAAACCCCTGATAATTATTTTCTTCCTTTGATGAAGCATAAATCCATGTTCGTTCTCGTCTGTTGAATGGTAATTCTTCTCTATTGTTTGCAATAAAATACTGCCGTATTTCAGGTCCTATCTTCTCAAGCCAGTACCTGAAATGTCCAACTATCGGGAAGTTATGACTAATTGTATGGCTTCGTTGTAGCACATCTCTCACAATAACAACGATTGCTATAAAAATTAGCCACATCCACCATGACACTCCAGATAAAAAAGTTATTACCTCTTGCATGGGACGAATTTAGGAATTTGAGTTTAAATGCCTTCACCAAAGGCAAAATATCAAGGTGTATTTGAACATACATTTTTGAGATAATTACAATTCATGAAGTCAAATCGACAGTTTAAGAACTTGCATACCCATTTTCTAAAAATCTACTTCATATTTGAATCAGACAAAATTGAGAGTGAAGGCTCAATAGTCGAACTTATAATTTATTACCCTCCGAAAGGCTATATTCTTCTATTAGAATGTAGTCTTTTCATTTATAGGCTTTTTTAGCTTATCCACTCATAAAAGGTTCTAGTGATTGTATTTACTTATTCTTAGTCTTAATTTGGCCGCATTAAAAGATTAATTCACATTTGGTCCTTGACTGTTTGCTCAATACTTCTGATGCATTCCTGTGCTACACAAAAAAATATGAAAAAAGACGAATTTGTATATTGGATAAATAGTGCTAAGGTACCTTGCACAGGTGTTGGAGAAATGAGTTGTATGCAAATTCAAAAGGGAGAAGAAATAGAATGGAATAAATGGACTTTGTTTTATAGTTCCATTCAAGGCTTTCACTACCAACCTGGTTTTATTTACAAGCTTATTATAAAGGAAGAACATCTTGATCCTGCTTCTGTACCTGCAGACGCTTCAAGTATTAAGTATAGTTTAGTAAAACAACTTGAAAAGAAGAACGATACCAAGTTTAGAATACATGACATTTGGGCGTTAGATTCAATTGATGGTGAAAAATATAAACCGTCACAAGCCAAACATCCAACAATTGAAATTAACACAGTAGAAAATCGCTTCTTTGGCAATGATGGGTGTAACAATATGTTTGGAAATCTAGATACCCTCACTAACGACGAACTACGATTTGGTATGATTGGAAGCACCATGATGGCGTGTATGAATATGGTTTTACCTGACAATTTCAAAAGAAAAATGGAACTTGTGAAATTCTATGAAATTAAAGGCACCAAATTGTTCCTTCAAGATAAGAATAAAGAAACGTGCCTGGTAATGAGAAAAGTAGACTAGAACTATTGTAATATGGCAGCTATTAAAACAGAACAAGATATTTTGCATAAGCTTGGAATTGCAAAACTCAATCCAATGCAGAAAGAGGCTCATCACGCTATTCAAGAAAATGATTCTGTGGTTCTGCTTTCACCAACGGGTACTGGTAAAACATTGGCATTCTTACTTCCAATAATAAAACAGTTAAATCCTGATGAATCTGAAATTCAAGCAATCATAGTAGCTCCAACACGTGAACTGGCTATGCAGATTGAGCAAGTCGCACGAAATATGGGTTCGGGTTATAAAACTAATGTGGTTTACGGAGGGAGAGCTGGTTCCGTTGACAAGGTTGAAATACGTCATCGTCCCGCAATACTAATAGGTACACCTGGAAGAATTGCTGACCACTTGAGACGTGAGAATTTTGAAACTGAAGAAATTAAAATATTGGTACTTGATGAATTTGATAAATCTTTAGAAATCGGTTTTGAGGATGACATGATTGACATCTTAGATTCGCTTCCAAACATTGAAAAGAAGATTCTTACCTCTGCCACCGCAGAATTAAAAATACCTGGTTTTGTAGGATTGAATAAGGCCAAACGCATAAGCTTTCTACATGAAAAGATTTCTCAGCTGAAATTAAAATCAATTGTTTCTCCCGAAAAAGACAAGTTAGCAACATTAGTAAATTCCCTTCGCCACATTGGCAATAAACCGGGGATTATTTTCTGTAATTACAAGGATACCATTCAGCGAATTAGCGATTATCTCACAAAAAATCAAATCAATCATGGTTGTTTCTATGGAGGGATGGAGCAACGTGATCGTGAAAGGGCACTAATAAAATTCAGAAATGGAACTCATCAGATTATTATTGCTACCGACCTTGCTGCCAGAGGAATAGACATCCCAGAAATTAAGTTTATAATCCATTATCAGCTACCCCATCGTGAACAAGAATTTACACATCGAAACGGTAGAACCGCTCGAATGAACAAATCAGGAACAGCCTACATCCTAAAATGGAAAAATGATGAGATGCCAGAGTATCTACCAGAATTGGAAGAAGAAAAGCTTTCAAAGTCATCTGTATCTTCGCAAGAAAACTGGACTACCCTATTCATCTCTGGAGGTAAAAAAGATAAAATTTCGAAAGGGGATATCGCAGGGATGTTCATTAAACAAGCTGGTTTACATCCTGACCAAGTTGGTACGATTGAAATAAAAGTTGACTGTTCTTTTGTTGGAGTAAAAAGTTCTCAAGTGAAATCAGCAATTTCTAAAACAAACAACACACGACTAAAAAAGAAAAAGATTCGTGTAAGTGTGGCCTAGTAACTAAAGTTTTCTATTTCCTACCCAAACAAAACGTTCGTTTATAAATGCCGGATTGACGAAAGATGCATTTCCGGCTGGATTTCCTCCAGTTCCATGAAAATCAGAAAAAGCGGCATGCTGATTTACAAAAGCAGCTCCTGTAAAATTGAAACTAACTGGAGTGAACACTGCGTTCATTTCTTTTTCAATTAATTGTTGAACATCGTTATCAGTTGAAAAAGCCAAACAGGTTATTGCTCCTTTGGTACTTGCAAGTTCGGAAGCTAGCTTCACAGACTCCTTTGTATCTTTTGTTTCAATTAGAAAAATAATAGGACCGAAACACTCTTGATTAAAACTTGACAAATCACTTGATTTCAGTTTAATAATCTTAGGGCTGGCAGTTCTCGCATTCTCAGAAACTTCATTGGATACTTCAACAGAATCTAGAATTATTTCACCTCCAAAGTTTCCTCCTGTATTAATTCTATTTAATATTCCATCATTTTGAACGCAACCTAATGTACCCGCACCCATTTTTGGATGTTCGATCACTCCTTGAACTGCTGATGCAATATGTTCAGCTATTTTGTCAAATGATAAGATTCCTTCATTCGTCTTAACTTCAGAAGAAATAAAAATATTCTGAGGTGCAGTACACATTTGTCCGCTATACAAACTCGAAGAAAATGCAATGTTGTGAGCTACATGTAGCATATCGGATACGGAATCAATTATTACCGAATTCACTCCAGATTTTTCTACAAATGTCGGTTTGTTTAATTTTTCAATGTAATTACCGAAAGCACTACCACCTGTGTAATCTACCAGCTTTATATCTGAATGTTCTGCCAATTGTTTAGTTATAGGGTTGGCAACAGTATCAACAGCAAGTTGTACACTATTTGAATCTAAATTGTTTTCCGTAATAACTTTTCTAACTTCCTCGATTACAATAGCGATTGCTAATATTGATTTGGGGTGAGGCTTAACAATAACCGTATTTCCGCAAACTAGGTTAGCAAACATCCCAGGAACAGTATTCCAAGTTGGGAATGTTGAACATCCAATAACCAATCCAATACCTTTTGGTATAGGTTTCCATGTTTTTTGAACTATAAGATTTGTTTTTCCAAGTGGCTTTGTAAAAGTTATTTCTTTTGGGAAACGAGTTAACTCTTGCACTCCCATCGCTATTGCCTCAAGAGCTCTGTCATTTGCGTGTGGACCACTTGCTTGAAAACTCATCATAAAACTCTGTCCTGTAGTATGCATTGTTGCATACGCCAATTCAAAAAATCGAGATTGAATTCGTTCCAAACTTTCTATTAGAATTCCTGCTCGAGTTTCAACTGAGACATTTCTCCAACCTTCTGATGCTTTTTGGCTGTTTTCAATGTAAGTAGATACGCTTGTTTGGGGATATTGAACACCTATACCCGTTTGCCAATAGGGAGAAACTTCTTCACCAATCCAAGCATCTCCTTCTTGGTTCAACCCTTCAAAATTTAGGTTTAATAATCGGCCAAATGCTTCCTTGCCTTTTGCATCATCCTCCTGATTATAAGCTTTGGGATGCTCTGGATACGGAGAATAAAAATCTCTTTTTCTCAATGCATCAATTGCATCCGATAGTAATCCTTCATGTTTTTCATACAAAGATTTCCCATTTAAATCACCCATCTCAATTATCTGAAATAAATACTTTTCTAGTTTTAACCTTATCTCCAACCTCCACTTTTATAAAGTAGAATGAATCCTCTAATTCTTTAATTTTCAGTATTTCCCAGTGCTCTTTATCTGTTGGAGTATTCTCACGATACAAAACAATTCTCCCTAATCTGTCGATTACAGTTATTGTAGCCATCCCTTCATTCCAGGCTGGAATGAGCACATTAAATTCTCCAGTGATTGACGGATTCGGAAATACTTCGATTTCTTCTGCAAAAGAAACCGATGCTTCTTCTACCGTCATATCCCCAATTATGAAGTTCCTTCTAACTTCTTTTCCAAAGTCACTTACATTCAAGTAAATACCAGCACCTGTTTGTTTCATTACTCTTAAATAGCCATTTGTACGGGTATTCTGACCTGTTTGTGCATATACCCACCAATGCAAACCATCTTCACCTGCATCCGAAAGAAGAAATTGATAACATCCATTTGGAAGGTTTATCATTTCATTGTAACTGGTGTTTGGACTGAGGTTATCCAATTCCCACACAATTTCTCCTTTGTGATTTGTAATCTCAATTCTATTTTCTTGAGGTTGACCATTTGTTCTAAATTGAATTCTAAAGGGTTCCCACCTTGGTGCCAATTCAATTGAGCTTGTATAACTATCATTCACCCTATTTTGATCTGCACTATAGCGATGATTCTGATTAAATAGTTTAGCAACAAATCGTGTTTGACTTGGATCAATTCCGTTCCAATATGGCGGCGGCAAGTAAACTGTGTCCATTTGTTCAAACTCCAAGTTCCCATTCCACTCTCCTATCCGCATTTTCCCACCTTTAGGACCATATTCAATTTTAGCATACGTTAAAGGATTTCGGCTATTGTTTTTGATAACAACAATAACATCACCACAACTTGGATTGTAGTTGATATGCTCACTTAAATTACTTGGAGCAATTATGGTATGCAGTTCGGTGTCGAAAGCATAATTGTCTTCTCCATAGAAAAACACAGTTGAAGAAATATTATGACTTGAACCTCCACTACCTGCATTTGTATATGCCTCAATATCCATATCTAACGTAATTGAATCTTCACCTAAAAATGGTGTTAATTCCCACCGTTGTTCTTGAACCTTATCCCCTGGGCACCAGTTTGCTCGAGGATAAAGGTATGTTCCTCCTTGAGGTCGAACTGGCACAGCTCCACAGTCTTCCCGCCACATACGATAGGTAAATTCTGTGTTCCCATTAACCTTATAGAAATAGTCTTTATCGCAAAATTCTCCGCAGTTGGAAGACTCATTATTTCCATGTCCTGTAACAATAACTTTGGCTTGGGCAGATTTTGTTCCTTCTGGAATTTTGAATGTTTTAGCTGGAATTACGTTCGATTCAAATTGTTCCGAATTTTGATATCCTCCTCCTTTTGAATAAACATTTTGTAAATCAATCACATTTCTTTGAGGTTTTCCTTCAATGAAGTCAAATCGAATGGTAGCACTAAAACCACTACTCCAACCATTGTACTTCGCACGAATAATTACGCTATCTTTCAAAAGAGAAACATAATCTGTAACGTCATAAATAAACGTGTGCTTCCAACTACTATCAAAACCATTTATTCCATTTGGGTAATCTCTAAAATCCATATAGTTCCCATATGGAGTTATTAATCTTCCCAATTCATAAGGCTCTACAACATCAAACACATTCCATGTTGTATCAACTACGAGTGGTATTTCAGAAATGGTATCCAAATTTGAAATGCTACTATCCTTCTCGCCTGTATTATGCATAATTTGAGTAAGCACATCGTAATCCCAATGGCTGCAACCTGAGCTAGCACACCCTAGTGTAAAGTGCATATAAATTTTTCTAAAACTCTTTCCTTCGGTAGGAAAGTGAACTTTGTTATCGTAGTTTACATGCCAAACCATTTGTGTATTTTGGTGAGCAACCACGCTGAGTGTGTCTTCGGCAAAAACACTTATACCAAAACAAAAGGAAAGGAAGAAAAGTAAAACTCTATTCATGAATATTTATTTGCCGCTAAAATAAGTCTTCTCGTCTCCAATAACTTATGTTACTTTTGAAATTTAACACGTCTAAACAAAATATGAAGTATTTATTACCAATTTGCTTTTTTGCATTATTTGCAATTACGAGCTGTTCAACTTCTAATAAGAAGTATGAGGCTGAAACAATTGAGATGGAAAATCTTGAAGAAGAATTAAACGAAACTGCCGAAGAATTGAATGCGGAGACTGAAGACATGACGCATGATGTTGACAGCTTACTAGAAGATATTTAAGAAGAAGAATTATGAAGAATATAGTATTAATAGCCTTTTTGTTGTTCGGATTTACAACAATGGCTCAAAACAACAAAGGAAAAGGTCAAGCAAAAAAACTTGAAAAACAAGAGAAGCTTGAAAAACAAAAAAAGGATATCGAAAGCTCAAAAGATGAGGTGGAAGACGAGGTAGAAGAGATGGAAGAAGATATGAGCGAAAAGGTTAAAGGCAAAAAAGGGGAGCAAAAACCTAAAAAAGATAAAAAAAGAGGAGAAGATGACGACAATGATGAATCAGATGACGACGATAACGATGAATCGGATGATGACGATAACGATGAATCAGATGATGATGACGATGATGATGACGATGATGACAAATCTGATAAAGTTAAAAAAGACAAAAAAGACAAATCAAATAATGGAAATCATCGAGGTCAGAACAAAGGTGATTTAGAAGGAAGAGATTTTGGACAAGCAACTGCTGAAGCAGCTCGAAACAAGACAAAAACAAAGGTTAAGGAAGTAGAAGAGAAAGCTGAAAAATCGAAGAGTGCTCAAGATGAAGCCAACGAAAAAATTAAGAAAGCCAAAGACAAAATCAAGAAGCAAAAGGAAGCTGGTGAGATATCAGATGAAGAGTATAAGCAGAAGGAGGAAAGGATTAAGCAAGCCGAAGAGCGTGTAAAACAAGCTAAAGAAAAAGCTGAAAAGGCTAAAGAAAAAGCAAAAGAAGTTGAAGTAAAAATCGACTCGGAAGAATAAGAAATTATTAATGCAATTTCAATCTAAGCCGCTTCATTTTGAAGTGGCTTTTTTTTTGCTTCTGACCTATAGAATAATACAATTCCTGCAATTCCAAGTAACACCATAACGCTCGATATGATCTCTGCTTGAGTAAACGATAATCCTTCAAATTGGTCAGGATTTACTCTAATTTTTTCAATCAAGAAACGCTCTATTCCTGCAAAAATTAAATAGATACTAAACAACACACCTGCTGGGAAAGGTTTTTTTCGAATTCCCCATAGTATTCCAAAAATTATAAGAGCCATTATAACTTCATACAAGGGTGTAGGCCATACTGGATTTTCTAGAACCCATCCGTGCACATTGTTTGGATAATCATATGCCCAAGCCCAATCGGGTAACCAACTCAACCAGTCTGGTTTTGGTGCTAGGTTTTCAATTCCCCAATCTCCATCTCCACTTGTATGACATCCCATTCTTCCAACTCCATAAGCCAACATCATTGCTGGACCTCCAACATCGAGCATCGTTCTCCATTTTACACCATGCTTATTGGCGTACCAAAGCACCGCTGCTCCTCCGGCTATTAATCCTCCAAAGAAGGTTAACCCACTAAAAATATCCTCAAAAATTACCATGGGGTCTTTGATAAGATCTGAAAAATGCTCTAAATGATGGAATAATTTTGCTCCAGCAAATCCTGCTACAGCAGCAATTAAAGTAAGGTTTCCCATCATCATATACGGATGGAAAAGTTCAGTTGCACCTTCTTCTATTTGAGGCAGTTTTTTTAATTGATAATACTTATATCCCACAAAAACAATAGTTGCAATTATCCCCCACAACCATGAACCTTGAAATGAAATTAAAAATTCTTGTGGATTGTCTACAACCGACCCCAGGTTGGTGAACATGTAAATCAATTTAAACCCAAATAAGAATCCCAAAATTGCACTTTGGATATACTCAAATGTTGGATTCGGAGGAGAAACAGGTCTTTTAAATGGTTTTATTTCTCCATTCTTTTCACGTCGCTTCAACTCGGATGTCATTGCCCAATTTGCGGCCAAAAAACCAAGAGCAACAAAAAACCCAAACATCATAACGATTTTGAGTGCAGGAATATCCCATCCAAATATGTCTTTAATAGCGTCGTATAGTGTTGGATACATAGGTGTTAAATCTTATTTCTTATCTGAATCCTTAATTAAGGTGGTGCGAATTACGTTATTTTGGTTGAACCAAAAATTACCAATGGGTGAATGTTTCATCAGATTCGTTAAACGGCTTATTGTAAATGTTCTTTTACACTTGCTTTGGCCAATCCACTTTCGTTAATTTTATCAAAAAGTAGTGTTTCAATAGAGTTTACTTTTGCTTTTTCATATGGTGCTTCAAACCGAATATAATTTTCTGAGAAGCCTTGCATCATTTCTCCTTGACGTTCCTCTTCCCATAGCACTTGCATAGATCTTCCAAGTTGAGTTTCATAAAAATACCGTTTCTTCTTTTCAGATAGAATTCGCAATCGTTGAGCACGTTCTGTTTTTTCAGCTTTAGTAACTTTATTTGGCAATTTTTTAGCAGTAGTATTGTTTCTTTCTGAATAAGGAAACACGTGCAAATAGCTTACATCTAGCTTATTAAGAAACTCATATGTGGTTAAAAAATGTTCTTCTGTCTCTCCCGGAAATCCAACAATAACATCTACTCCTATACAGCAATTGGGCATTTGCTTTTTGATTCGGGCAATACGATCGACATATAAATCACTTAAATATTTCCGACGCATTTTCGTAAGAATTTCATCATTTCCGCTTTGCAATGGAATATGGAAATGAGGAACAAACTTGTCGCTTACCGCCACGAAATCAATAATCTCATTGCTCAATAAGTTGGG
>JABDQY010000172.1 GCA_013042025.1 Bacteroidia bacterium | reverse complement strand
ATGTCGCGTAGACTTGGAGATCGAGTGTTTGTAAAGTCATTTCCTCCATCTAATGAACCAATTACTCCATTGTTGCCTGATTGCGGATCTATGTCAAATTCTG
Organism: Bacteroidia bacterium; assembly: GCA_013042025.1. Taxonomy (GTDB): domain Bacteria; phylum Bacteroidota; class Bacteroidia; order NS11-12g; family UBA9320; genus UBA9320. Next base: position 2,928 of record JABDQY010000172.1, on the reverse strand, counting down.
GTGGACGATGACAACCCGCACAACCAACTCCTCCAGCAACACGAACTCCATTTTGATCAAATTGAGGTGGAGCGGTAAACAGTTGTTTACCTGCATTTTCATCGGCAGTAAAATTGTTAAATGGAGCATTGTTATTTGGAGCCACTGCCCTTCCTTCATCGTACTCGGAGTCGAACGATTGTATGCTACGTACAAATTGAGCTAAAGCATCTTGCATTCTTTCCTCAGTAACCGCAGCATCTCCATATACAAACTCAAAAAGCTCATTATAATAATCTGTATTGTTAAGTTTAACGATAAGATCTGCCAAAGATGGATCTCCATTTTCTCCACTATATCCCATTTCACCATGATCTTGAATTGGCATAGTTGTTTGTTCCTCCAATGTGTTTGCACGTTCGTCCCAGAAGAACTTTGATTCTTCTGCAAATCGAGCATTGATTAATCTCATTGAATGACGACCAGTTGTACCATTTACACCTGTACTTGCAGCATCTGGGTCTCCAAATGCATATTCCTGTAAGTGGCAAGAAGCACAAGAAACGGTGCTATCTACTGATAATATCTTTTCATAGAAAAGTACTCGTCCCAATAAAGCTCCTTTATCCGTTATATCGTTACCTGCTGTGTTATCCTTTGTGATATAGTTTGGGATTGTCTGATTTGCATAGTTAGGAAGAGAATTTAGATCAAAAGCACTTCCAAATTTTGCTGCAATTGCAGTATACTCTTTGACCGGACTTTCAACAGGGTCTTCTTCATCTTTACATGAGAATATAAAAATGGAGATGGTTGCGAAGAGTAGACTAAAAATTTTAATACGGTTCATGTTCTAGTTAGACAACAAGATTATTAAATATATTCCAAAATTTATTTTAAAAGTGAAACTGATTTACCAGTCAGCACTTGGGTCAATAGCGTATACTTCGGACATTTCATCCAAAAGAGGTTGTAGGTGAGCGGTATGCTCTCCAATTCTTCCTCCGTTGCACGGTTCCCATGTACTTTTTTCAGGAACAGTAAGGCCACATTTTTCAAGTAAAGGAACAACAACTTCTAGCCATTTTGCTTTTAGTGCCGCTTCTCCAATAAAAATCTTTTCTGAAATTAAAACATCTTCTGCAGGTCCTTCTTCAAATATTCCCAATGCGATACTCCAATACTTATCAAGTACATTTTGCATTCTTGATTTACTTTCTTCGTTACCTTTAGATAATTGGTATACCCATGTATTTGCATGCATGGTATGATATTTAATTTCACCTTTAAACTTTTTAGCAACTTGAGCCAAAGGTTGATACGATGAATTTGCCAATGCTTCAAATCTTAGGAGTTCAGCAAAATCAAACAAGAAGTGTCTTAGCAAACTAAAATCATACTCACCTATTGGTAATTCTACAAAGTGACAGTTGTGGAATTGAGGTGCGTTTCTAGTAAATGCAACAGTGTCAGCATCAGCTTCACCAAGTTGATGAAGGAGATTATAGATGTGCTCACTTTGCCCTAGTTTATCTTGAGCCATGCTCGAAAAAGCAATATCCTCTTCCAAAATTGGTCCTATTCCAGTCCATTCACTATTCCTATGACCGATGATTAATTGATCGTCGGCTATTTTATATAAAAGTTCTTTTAATGCGTCTATTGAGTTCATTATTTTTCTTTATGCTTCTTGTTGTCTTTCCTTAAATGCTTTGATTCTGTCCATCACTTTATATGTTGCAGGATCACGATATATTTTGTCTTGATTTGCTTCAAAAATGTCGTCATCCATGTATTCCGTTGCGAACACACAATTGCTTGGTACCACCCATAAATTGGCCGTGATTTCTCTTCTAGCATATTGTTCTTTTGCATATAGCAATGCCATATCCGGGTTAGGTGCATGCACTATTCCCACATGTTGGTGTTGTTGTCCTCGTTTTTTTTGATGAAACACCTCAAAGGTTTGAAACTGATCTAGTTCAGTTAGGGGTGAAATGCCATCGAAATTTAATTTGGCACGAGTTATCCTTGGATCTAAAGAAACTATTGTTTCAGAATTTTTGTTGTCCATTGTTTTGTTTTGGTATTAAAGTTTAAGAAATATATTCCAGTATTATAAGTTGAAATATCAATAGTGTTTGTACCTGCAAGAACTTGTTGGGAGTGGATTAATGAACCGATTGGATTATAAATAATAAGCTCACAATTTTCCTTTGCCTCGATGGTAATTTTAGTTTTAGCAGGATTTGGGTATAAAAACAGACTTTCGCTTAGCTCTTCAACAGATACGGCTTGTGGTTTCATTACAAGCTCAAGTCCATCTACAAATAATGTTGATTTTGAACCTTCAATTGAATCCGTAAATGCAGAATAGATTAGCATCGTTGCACTATCTGGCATTGCTGTTGAAGAATAGTAGTTTATTGGCATTGTAAAAAACGTCCATTTCTCTGCTGCAGGTAAATAAATATTGTCATAAGACCTGGAAGCACCATCTTCCCATGTTCTGTACATTATTCTTGCTGTATCATTCCCTTCAGGATAATATTTGTAATAGCCTTGTAGGTATTGAAACGTGTCGTTGACGGGGAAATTTGGAGTATAATAATCGTTGTTTTCTGTACCCGTATATTGATATGTGTAACGTGGTCTATTGCTATAATAATTGGTCATTTTCATAGCATAGTTACCAATGTATGCATCTTCTCCTGAAGCTTTAAAGCTAGTACGTCCATTTATAAAGCTCACGTAATTTTCATAATAAAGAAGGTCGAAGGTTCTCCATCCGGTGGGATATTCAGTACCAATGTTGGTCCAATTTTCGAAATCATGATTCGTAAAATCTTCCATTCTTTCACCAATCTTTTCAAAGTGAACATCATCGAAGATTACATAGCCATCGCCATCTACTGCATCTATGTATGAATAAAGATAAAGCCACGCAGT
>JABDQY010000162.1 GCA_013042025.1 Bacteroidia bacterium | reverse complement strand
CTCTTATGTTATAAGTGAACATGGATCTAAAGCTCTATGGGATACCTCCAACGTATCTTGTTTACTTTACGAAGCTTTGTTTAGCTTCTTGTAAAGAGCTTAATTCTCAATTTACTCTAGAAATAGTCGACCTCTGAAAATGAGATTGCCTTCACCCACCAGGTAATAAACGATTATACCGTGTTTTTTCGGTATTTCTGCAAGAGAAATTCTATCTTCCTTAGTTGAAATTTGATAAATAAGCTTGCCGTTACGATTGTAAAATGAAGCTGAAATTTCTTCTCGTAATGGGTTGCTGAATATCATGTTACTTTCATTTGTAACAGGATGTGGAACAATAATTACATCATTTTCAACGTAGATTACATCTTCTGAAATCACGTATGAATAACCAAAATTTCCTAGTTCTAAGCGAATGTAGTTTGTGGTATTCAAAAATGGATCTTCGATTAAATATGAATAGTCCTTTTCTGCTGTATCACCGCATAATCCAAAGTACGTTCCTTTTCTAGTGAAGTTTATAGAATCGGTAGAAAGTTCAATGTGAATATCTTGACAGCTAAATCCGGCATGTGTTGTCCAGGTTATAAATAGCTTACCGTCTACCGCAGTAGCATTTAGCTTTTTTACATATGGATGCAAGATTTGAGCGTGTGAAAAAAGATTAAAAAATACGATGCACGCTAGAAAAATCATTCTAACACTTTGCTCACTTAATATTTTAACTTTGCTGCTCAATAAATTCATATTTTGAGTAAAACCATACAGAATACCTTAGACAATGTATTTAGCAAAGAAAAGCTATTTCTTCTTGCTGGACCATGTGCAATTGAAAATGAAACAATAACATTACAAACTGCTGAATTCTTAAAAGAATTAACGGATAGATTGGATATACCTTACGTTTTTAAGGCATCTTATCGAAAAGCAAATAGAACCAAGTCTTCATCATTTACTGGAATTGGTGATGAAAAAGCACTTAAGCTACTAGGTAAAGTTAGAAGTGAGTTTGATGTACCTGTAGTTACGGATATACATGAAAGTAGAGAAGCAGAGATGGCTTCAGAATATGTAGATGTACTTCAAATTCCAGCATTTTTATTCAGACAATCTGATTTATTAGCTGCTGCGGGTAAGACAGGGAAAGTAGTGAATATTAAAAAGGGACAATTTGCTGCTGCAGAAGCGATGAAATTTGCGGCTGACAAGGTAATTGAAACGGGTAATTCAAAAGTGTTATTAACTGAACGTGGTAATATGTTTGGTTATGGCGATATGATTGTAGACTATAGAAACTTAGTGTGGATGAAGGAAATGGGATATCCTGTGGTTATGGATTGTACTCATTCTTTGCAACAACCAAATAATGGGAGTGGAGTAACTGGCGGTTTACCAGAATTAATTGAACCACTGGCTAAAGCAGCAGTTGCTGTAGGTGTAAATGGATTGTTTATTGAGACACATCCAAATCCTTCAGAAGCGTTGAGCGATGGTGCTAATATGTTGCCGTTAAAAAGAATCGAAGATTTACTATTTAAGCTGTTGCGATTAAGAGCCAGTTTATAATAGATTTTCTTAAAAAAAGAAAGGAGGTCAATAAATCAACCTCCTTTTCTAACTAACCAATTAAATCAAATTTACCCAACTTCATAACGAAGTAAAGTGGCAAATAGTTTATGACTATCTGATAAAACTATCGTTTGAGTTGACTAACGTATAGTTTTCGCCAATTTTTTTCCAGATTAAACCTACAACATAAAGTTTATCTGTATTCCATTTAGGATTGATATCAAAAGATAATTCCTTTTCAAATACCATGTCTTTCATCTGATGTTGTGACTCCAGTTGAGTGCCAAATGCACCATTACTACTCGTTCTAATTACGTGGTGATGTAGGAATGGGTTGTATGCTGCACTGTTCTGTTGATGAACCAGGTCGTTTTCTAAAATAAGAACGCTATAATAATAGTCTCCAACTAAGTCTATTAGCGATTGCGACTTAAAACGAACTAAAAGTTTATCGCTATCAACTAAATGAGAAACACCTAGAGCTATAGAAGGTTCAGTCTTAATTCTGTCATTTAATTGATTGCGAATATTGGAAACGGTACCAGAACCATCGATGCTGGTTCCGCTTAGAATCATTGAGTTTTTTGAATCGACCCAAATTTGAGGTGTATATTTACTACCAGTGCGATTGTCTCCAATAGCTTCACTTTCAGGAGTAATCATTGGATCTCCATATTTAATGTGAACTGCGATAGGTACAATGCTCGATTTAAACTCAGCTGAAAACATATCAAAAACAGGTGCTCCCCAACTCCCACAGCCAGGACAGCCGGTACTCGTGTAATCAAAGATTACAGGTTTTGTTACATTTTCAAGAACTATTTCGGGAGCCGATTTAGTTTCAGTAGTATCTTTTATTGGTTCTTCAACTTCTGCAGTTGTGCAAGAAAAAAGAAATAAACCAATCATTAATGTATAAATTGTTGTTCGCATATGCATTTAAATGTAATTAGTAAAACGAAAAGTGAATAAAACCTTACAAAGTATATCAGATTAATAAATATTTTCGCAGTCAATTATCAGAAATGGCATTATACTTATCAGAAATTGTTTCCGTATCGGGAAAACCAGGATTACATAAACTAGTTGGAAAAAGATCTAATGGTCTTATTGTTGAATCATTAGATGGAACTAAGAAGAGATTTCCAACAAATCTTACGCAGAAAGTTTCTTTCTTAAGCGACATTTCGATGTACACGTATGATGGAGATGAACAACTAGCGGATATTTTAGTAACGCTTAATGATAAAGTAAAAGGTGGTTTAGAATTAGTTACTAAAAAAAGCAGTGCTGAAGAGGTAAAATCATTTTTCAGAAATGTTCTAGAAAACTATGATGAAGATCAAGTTTATAACTCTGATATTATTAAGTTAGCAAGCTGGTATACCATCCTAAAAGATCATGTTGACTTCTCTCAATTAGTAGAGGCTGAAGAGTCTGCAGATACCAAAAAAGCGAAGAGTACGGTTAAGAAGCAAGCTACGAAGAAACCTACAGCTAAATCTGCACCTAAAGCTCAAAGCAGAGCAAAAGGGGGTGTAAAGAAAACTGGAAATCTTAAGGCAGGTTAATTAGCATTTGCCATCTTAGCACCTATCCAAGCCATAGGAAGGTAGGCGAATACTAAATCTACCGCAGTTGGAATTAAGGGTGTTCCAATCATACTTGCTGCCGCAATTCCACCAAGAAGGAAGAAAAAACCTATTCCTAAAGCCAATTTGTAATTGTGACTCGCAGCAAATTTAGCTACAAGAAATGCTCCTACAAGAGTTCCTAACGCATGAGCTAAAAACGGCATTACGTAATGCTTTGCTTCGTAAAGTTGGATATTCTTTTTTATGCTTTCAACGTCATTTGGATCAACTCCTTCTGGGAGCGGAATTACATTAGCACTATTATTTACAATAAACATATTTACGATTGATCCAATGATAATTCCTGCAAGAACAGCAAGTACATTAATTAGAATGTTTTTGGTTTTTGGTGTCATTTAATTTCAGTTGGTTCTCAACGAATCTAATGAATATTATTCTTTTCTAACCATCCGTAAGTCTAGATGATTAAGAGAATTTACACGTAAATTATGAATTTCCTTGTTGTATAACCAAATGCTTTGATCGTAAAAAAGAAGGATGAATGGGCAGTTGTTTTCTAATAATTGTTCCATCTCAAAAAAGGTGTTCTTTCTTTTTTCTGGGTCGGTCTCAGTTAAAAGACCAGCATACAGTTGATCAAATGTTACATTACTATATCGCGTATAATTTGGACCGTTTGGAGCTTTATTTTTTGAGTAAAAACATGCCATATAGTTCTCACCATCAGGGTAGTCTGCAATCCAACTACTTCTAAAAAATGCTAAATCACCAGCAGACTTTTGTTGCTTCAATAAGCTACTTGGGATAACATCAATTTTTATTTCAATTCCAACTTCAGCCAGATTTTTTTGAACCAAAACACATAAATCGAGGTAATCTCTGGTAGTAGCAAGAACAATAGGTTTAGTTTGTTTGATTCCAGATTTTATAAGATGCTCTTTGGCTTTTATTGGATTATATCCCACTTCGCTGCTACTATAATGAGCTGGCAAACCAATTGGTGTGAAACCGCCATTTGCCGGAATCCCAACATTATTTCGTAAGTATTTAATCATCGACTTACGATTTACTGCATAACTCATAGCTCTTCTAAATTCTATATTATGAATAGGTGATTCTTTGTCTTCCAGATTAAATGCTAGATATTCTGTATTCAGAAAGGGTGTTTTCTTAAGAACAATTGTAGATGCGTATTTCTCTTTCAACTCACCTTCTCCTGTTAGTATTTCATCTTTAAAAGAGCTCTCAAGACCAGTGAATACATCAAGTTTGCCTTGAATGAACTCCAGAAGTTCAGTTTGTTTACTTTGAATAAAAGAAATGGAGATGGCATCAATGTTTGAAGTACTTGTTGTAACCTCAAAGT
>JABDQY010000153.1 GCA_013042025.1 Bacteroidia bacterium | reverse complement strand
CTCCCGAAGGACATGAAGCCATTAAAAAACATGGGCTTGCTCCTCCTAAACGAAATTGCGGTTCAATTACTATGGAAATTCTAGAAGCAACCAAATGCCCGTATTGTGATAGCGACAACACCATTATGAAAAGCCCTTTTGGACCAACCTTATGCAGAAGCTTGCACTATTGTAACAACTGCAAACAAGCATTTGAAGGGTTTAAGCCGGTATAGAAACTCGCTAGAATTAAAACCTCAATTTCAACATCTAAGCAAAATCACTAATAGCTACACTGTGGGTTATTTAAATTCACATTACTATTTCAATTGCTTTCTTTTGTTGTAGATAATGAAAAAGGGAATTCTTCTTCTGAGCATTTGTTGTTGTTTGGTAGTTAAGAGCTACGCCCAAGATTCACTTCGAGATTCTATTAAACTAACTCTTAAACATTCACCTAAGACATTCGTTGGATTCCACAATAGGAATACATTTATCCGATCCAATCAAACTAAGCTTTATGGAATTATTGCTGGCTTAGACTACAACAAGAAAATAAAACTATTTGTAGGTTTGTATGGGTTCGGACAAGAAAACAAAACTGAATTAATCAATAATTCTGATTTTGTGGAAGATACTGTAACACGTTATTTAAGTACAAATAATCTTAGTATAGGGATAGACTACACCTATTTCACAAAAGGTAAATTTAGGCTGAGCGTTCCATTGCAAATTGGTTTTGGTGGATTATACCAAGAGTATTTTAGCCGCGGTGATATTATTAAATCAGACCAAAGTGCATTGTTTCCTATAGAAACTGGAACAAATGCCTATTTGGAATTGCTTCCTTGGACTGGTATAAAGGCCGGTGTTGGATATCGCTTGTCACTGGGAAATAAGAATGTACTAAAACTTACTTCTCCATACTATAATTTAGGACTAGCAGTTCTATTAGGCGAGCTATACAAATCAATCAAGAATTAATTTGCTTCAGTCTTTTCTTCTTTTTTCTCGATTATTCCTTGTTCTTCAAGTAGAAAGTTTACCGTGCTTTTTATGTCTTTAGCTGCAATCTTTTTAAACTTGATTTTCTTGTCTTTGTCTAAGACATAGATCTGAGGTGTTGTTTTAATGTTATAGTTCTTTCTGAATTGGTCAATACCAAAAGCCGCACCAACATTTATAAACTTAAATTCTTCGTCCTTTATTCGTTCCTTCCATCCTTCCCAATCTCCTTGAGTATAGACAGCATAAATTTGAACTTGCTCTTTGTTTGCACTATCATAGTACTGACTAACTATTGGCATTTCCTTTTTACAATGTCCGCAATTGATATCCCAAAATATGAGCACGGTTACAGGAGTTGTAATTTCAGACATACGCACTGTTCTTTTAAAACTAGTATCGGGCATATTCATGTCTGGAGCAATCACATCACATAAGGTAGGAGCCATTTTTCCTGCTTCAGTACACATTTTATCTTTAAAAGCGGAATCTGACCAGTAGGCTTTACCCTCGCAATAATAGTTTTGTGCTATGTGATGCAAAGGTTTATCAAAACACATGTATTTAGATTTTTGGAAATAGTCTAATAAGTATTGCAACGTATATTTATATTGAATATCACTACCCCCTTTTTCTATTTTGTTCATCAACGCATCCGTCATTAAAATAGCTGTATCAGGTATAGGTGGCATGAAATTGTCCATATAATAAGAAAGCTTTCCGTGGAATACGGGTGAGCGAACTAAACCATCTTCACTCATATCTACATTATCCCAATAGTGATTACGCAACCACATATATTGATATTCTCTGGCTTCATCTTTTCCGAGGTCTTCTGGAGCATCGATAGCAACTACTTCAAGCATTGCTTTGTATAGCCTTCCAATAAATAACTCTGGGTATTTAACTGAGATTTCTTCTCGCTTTACTGAGATATCAGCACTCATATCCATAAGAATTTTGGTTAATTCTTCCTTCCTTGCTTCATCTTCTGTTGATTTCATTTCATTTTGATATCCACTTGCAATTTTTCCTTTTGCCGATGCATATTTTGTGAAATCAAAAAACAACTTGTTTTCATATGAACCCTTGGTAATCATACTAGAAGGGTCAAGCAATGTATCCGTCTCGAAGTAATACTTTGTTTGATCTTCGTC
>JABDQY010000151.1 GCA_013042025.1 Bacteroidia bacterium | reverse complement strand
GCTTTGTACTCACCTAGGTTTTTAATATCTGGAGCAGAGATTTTTCTCTTATCAATATCAAATCCACGCTCAGCCAAACTTGCAGCTAATTGCATTGTAGTAATTGATCCAAATATTTTACCGTTAGAACCTGCTTTCGTAGGTACAGTAATTTTAAGTCCAGTCATTTTTTCAGAGATAGCTTCAGCATCTTGCTTCACTTTCGCTAATTTATGAGCTGCTTGTCTTGTATTTTCTTCTGCCATTTTAATAGCAGACTTTGTAGCTATTGTAGCTAGTCCTTGAGGAATTAGGAAATTTCTTCCGTAACCATTCTTAACAGTTACGATGTCATTTTTGTCACCCAATCCTTTAACGTAATCTTTTAATATGATTTGCATTTCGTTTAAATTTAATGGGTTCTACTTATTTCATTTGGTCAGCAACGTACGGTAAAAGAGCGATGTGTCGACATCTTTTAACAGCTACAGCCACTTTTCTTTGATACTTCAGAGAAGTTCCAGTAATTCTTCTTGGTAACAATTTACCTTGCTCGTTAATAAACGGCATTAAGAAGTCTGGGTTCTTGTAGTCGATATACTTAATACCACTTTTCTTAAATCTGCAGTATTTTTTAGCTCTAACAATAGGAGCTTTTTTGAATCTATAGTTATTTCTTTTTGCCATGATTTATTCCTCCTCTTCGCTTTTAGTTTCTTTAACTTCTACAGGTGCCGGGGTTGGTTCAGCTGTTTTAGCTTCTACAGGTTTAGCCTCGGTTGGTTTTTCACTCTTAGGTTTGTTGAACGCACCATTTCTTCTTCTTTCGTTGTAGATAACAGCGTGCTTGTCAAGTTTGATACTTAAGTATCTTAATACTTGTTCGTCACGTCTGTAAGCTAGTTCCAGAATGTCAACAATCTCTGCATCTGGTTCAGCAGCAAATTCGAAAATTTGATAAAAACCAGTGTTTTTCTTTTGAATTGGATAAGCCAACTTAGTTAGGCCCCAATTTTCTTCGTGGATGAGCTCTCCACCGTTTCCTGTAATCAGCTTTTTGTAAGAATCAACTGCATCAGACAGCATTTTCTCACTAAGCACGGGTGTCAAAATGATTACAGACTCGTAATTTGTTTTTGCCATTTTTTAAATGTTCTTAAATTTTAGGGCTGCAAAAGTAGCATTTCTATCCAATGAAACAAACGTTTTTATTGGATTTTGGACTCATTTTTCTTTGCTTGAAGAAGGAGATTCAACACGAGTTAAAATTATCGAGTTCTCTTCTGTGAATTCAGTTGGTCTTGTTTCATTGAAATTACTTGCCAGTTCAAGGCTATCGTGAGATATAAAGCGTGCGATAAGTCGCATCTTTTTTTCTTCTTCAGTTTCAAGATTTCTGAGTAGAAAATTCAATTCAATGGGTTGGACTGAATCATTGAATTCATAACCCAATTGCGATCGTACACCATCAACTTCAAACTCTTTTCCTCCCATTTCCTGTCCGTCCAATTCTATTGTTGCATAACCTTCAACGTCAAAGGCCATTGATCCAACATCACCTTTGCTTTCTCCTATCCATTTTCCTATGAATGGATTTTGCTGCTGTTGGGTTGTAAATGCTAAAAGGCAAAACGAGAATAGGATAAATATGTTTTTCAATTGACTCAGGTGGTTCATTGTTCGCTGATTTCAAATACAGTTAAATGGATTATATTTTGTTTGACGTTAATTGTCTTAACATTCCGTCAAATATAAACCCATGGAAAGGCAATACTGCAAACCAATACACTCTTCCAGCTAAACCAAGTGGTCTGAATGTAGCAGTTTGAATCAATAGGTTATCCACTACTTTAAATTCTAGCCATGCTTCTCCAGGTAATTTCATTTCTGCAAAAAGAAGTAACCGACCTTCTTCTTTGTTGGCATATAAAACTCGCCAAAAATCAATAGTGTCTCCAACGTTGATTGAATTAGGACTTGTTCGTCCTCTTCTCAACCCAACACCTCCAACAAATTTGTCTATTATACCGCGTATTCGCCATAACCAGTTCCCATAATACCAACCTGTTATCCCTCCTATGCTCCATATCTTATCAATACAGCCATCACGATTTTCAAAAGCTCTTGATCTGCTATCTTTAAAACACCCGAAACTAGGAACTTGTATGAATTCTGAGATGTTAAAGTTTAAACCACTGCTTGAATAAGCATCCTTCCAACTCGAAACAATTTCATTGCTTTCTATTTTGTTGAATGCTCTTTCCAATGCTTCAATGTAAGTTAATGGCTGTACATCTAGCAAGGTGTTTATCCGATTATCACTGCACACTACTTCCACCTTCATACTATTTACCAAAGAAGTAGCAAGCTTATACGATGTAGATGTAACAAAATAGAGCCAGTACGAAGACAGCCTTGGAGTCATAATTGGGACAACATAGATCCTTCGTTTTAAATTTCGTTGTTTGCCAAATGTCAATAGCATTTCTTTATAAGACAGCACATCTGGGCCGCCTATATCAAAGTTTTGATTGAATGTTTTTGGATTGAATAGTGATTTTGAAAGAAATGCGATTACATCGGATATTCCAATAGGCTGACATTTGGTATTGAGCCATTTTGGTGTAATCATAAGAGGAAGTTTCTCTACTAAATCCCGTATTATTTCAAATGAAGCACTTCCAGATCCAATAATTATTCCCGCCCTTAATGCTGTGAAATGATAATCACCTTTACTGAGCTCGGTTTCTACATTCTTTCTAGAAGATAAGTGTTTTGAAAGTTTAGAATCATTTACAATTCCACTTAAATATACTACATGGTTAACGTTAGTTGATTGAAGAGCATTTCTAAAATTAATTGCAGATACTTCTTCCAAGTTTTGGTAATCACCTGAGGAAGACATCGAATGCACGAGGTAGTAAGCACCATCAATATCGTTCGGAATTGCCTTTAAAGAATCTTCATCAAGCAGGTCTAGTTTTAGCACCGAAATGCTGTCTTTTAGGGATTCCGGTGGACTGAATCGCTTAGGATCTCTTACACAGCACACCACTTCGTGTCCAGCTTCAACTAATACCGGGAGTAGGCGTTTGCCAATATATCCAGTTGCACCTGTGAGTAATATTTTCATTTTAGTTTAGATAGTTGATTTAGAATAGAGGACATCATTGTATTAGTTCAATTTTATCAATTAAAAGTTCAAACTTTTCAGCTTTTTTATTGGCAATTAGAAACACAACTTCTTCGATTTGTTTTTTGTTAAAGTTAGGCAAATCAAGTTTTCTTCCTCTGAACGAAGGGTACATTTCTCCTAGCGTTATATTGATATCTTCCCATTTACCTGAAGTAGAAAAAGTGGTAATATATGAATAGTAGTTATTCGAAATGTCTTTAACCCTCAATTGATAGTTTTTGCCATCGCCTTTCACTCTTATCTTAATTTCACTCTTGTAGTTGGCTTGTAGTTTATCAAAGGAATATTGCACAGAAGAAAAACCCCCATAGTTTTCTAAAGATATTTGGCCGCTAAAAGCTGCATGACCATCGGAGTTTAGGCTTATTCTCCCAGCAGATTTTCCACCCATTACTCCATCATTTACAATTTTCCAACGTTGGATGTCGGATGAGGATGTAAAATCAAAAATTAATTGTGTATTCATATTCATGGCAACGGCAAGAGCTAATAAGAAATACTTCATGTTCCAATTTGTTTATATAAATGGAACCAAGATGTTATGACAATTGTTTGATTGCAACAATCTAGTTTCTGATTTATGTTTTATCTGCATATATTGTTTTAATGTCAGGTAGTTCCGTAGAGTTATAATGAACCCAAATATAGTTGTGGTTGAAAAGAGCTAGGAGCAATGCTGCCTTGGATAGAAATAAAAAACCAGGAATCCAGAGGATAAAGAAACCATAGACATACATTCCATTGGAGGTGTACTTAAAAATTCCCTTTTTCACAAAAGGTTCGTTTTCCATTTCGTTAGGTTTAAAGTGATCGATACCAAAAGCTTTGTCCTTTCCAAAATACTTTTTAACCGAATAAAAAAGGTATGCTGCAGGAATAAAGAGGATTGCTGAAATGATGTAAGCAAACGTGGGGTTTAGATGCATTGTAGTTGCATTGGAAATTGCTAAGAGCGTTATTGTAACTGGGCGTGATAGAATAAGAAATGCGAAACCAAATTTAAAAAGTTTGAATCCCTTATCTCCAAAAGCCTTGGATAAACTGTTGTAATAGAGTTCTAACCGCCAACAAACAACAACATAGATTTGATGTATGATAGGAGATAGGATGGCCAACAAAAACCAGGTTGATGTGGAAATTCCAAACAATTCTCCAGAGAGTATCGAGTCATCATTTTTTACATAAAAGTAGATTCCTGATAGTAAAACGAGTAAAGAAAGTAAATGCCAGAGCTGGTGTTTTAATAGTTTCATCTTGTGTTGGTATTTCTTATGATTTGTAAATGGTAGGGTTAATGCTGAATTCTACTTTTTTTCTTCACGCAAAATTTTCTCCATTTTACGACCTCTAGCCAATTCGTCAATCAGCTTTTCCATTTGTCTGCATTGTTTGTATATTTCAAATTCATCTTCTATTTCTTCAATTCTATATCCACAAACCACTCCTTTAATGAGATGTGCGTTGGGATGTATCTTAGCTCTTTGAAAAAGTGTTCGATACGTTGCTTTTTCATCTAAAATTGCCTGTAAAGCATCATTGTCTAATCCAGTGAACCACTGAAGCACTTGGTTGAGTTCTTCTTTTGTTCTACCATTTTTCTCTAACCTATTCAGGTAAAGAGGGTAGATGGTTGCAAACACCATATTGGCAACCTTTTCATTTTTTTCGGGTGTGACTGTCATTTCATTTTTTCAATAATTCTTTTGCTACTATAAATTCAACAATTGCAAGAGTAGAAACAACCAATATTTCTATTAGATGGATGCGGGGCAATTCTATCGTCTTTTTTATTAGGGGTAGTACTAGTCAAATTCGAGAAACATTTTGGAATTCCTGTTTCAACATTATATTTATTGGCATCACTTCCTATATTCTTTGCGGTTTACGATTTCTATTGCTACAAAAAAGGAAAATCGGGTCGCTTTTTACAAGTAATTGCACTGCTAAATTTGTTGTATTGTGCAATATCAATTGGATTTGCATTTTATCACTTTGAAACAATTACAAATTTGGGATGGATATATATTATAATAGAAATTTTGGTTGTTTCTACTCTTGCAATTGTTGAACTTATAGT
>JABDQY010000149.1 GCA_013042025.1 Bacteroidia bacterium | reverse complement strand
AACGAATACTGTTTATGTGGGTGAAGGCGAAGAACATGCTGGATTGAACAGAAAAGGACTTTTTATTAAGGAACATGACATCCATTGGGTTGCTGAAGAAGACAAAATGGAAACCGGTGAAACTAGAGACTATCAAGTGAGAATCCGATACCGACAAACATTGTTTAATGCTAAATTAGAGAAAACACAAAACGGACTAATAATACACTTTGAAAACTACAAGAAGGCCGTTGCAAAAGGACAATTTGCTGCATGGTATGATGGAGATAAATTAGTGGGAAGCGGAGTAATACAATAAAAAAAAGGACTGGAATTCTTGAAAAATTCCTAAAAAAATAGGATTTGGCTTTCTCTGCGTCACGAACTTCCAACGTTCTTCGCCTAAGCGAGTCATTACCGACAAGTCTGGAATTTAAGGCCTGTTCTTATACGCTTCGGTTAAAGCCGGAAAAGTATAAAGTGTTGAATTTTTCAATTATCTTCTCCAGTCCTATGCCAAATATACTTAAAATTGTGTTTTAAGACTTAAAAAAGTTGATAAGTATATTAATGCCAGTGAAGAATGCAGAACCTTATTTAAAGGGATGCATTGAATCAATAATTAAGCAGTCGTATACCAATTGGCAATTAGTCGCTGTCGATGATTCTAGTACAGATAACTCGTATCAAATTCTAAAGGACTTCTCTAGTACCTACTCCAATATCGAAGTATTTAGAAGCAATGGAACAGGTATAATTGACGCATTAAGACTAGCATATAAAAGTTCTTTAGGCGATTTTGTGCACAGAATGGATGCCGACGACCTTATGCCAATAAACAAACTAGAGCTATTTATGGAACACTGGCAACCCAAGGCAATTGTATCAGGAAAAATTAAGTATTTTACAGACGAAGGGGAAATTGGTGATGGATTTAACAAGTATCAAGCATGGATTAACGGTCTTATGGAAGCAAACAATCTTTGGAAAGACCCCTATCTTGAGTGTTCGTTGCCGTCGCCAGCATGGTTAATGAAAAGAAGTGATTTCGAAGATATTGGAGCTTTTCGCTCAAGTCTTTTACCTGAAGATTATGATTTAATGTTCAGAATCTATGCATCAAAAATAGAAGTGATAACGATTAAGGAAACTGTTCATTTTTGGCGAGATAGCTTGGATAGAACTTCTAGAAATGAACCACAGTATTTTCCAATTGCATATTTTCCAATTAAGGTTCATTATTTTCTTCAAATAGATCGAAACACAAAGCCGCTCTTACTGTGGGGAGCAGGCAGAAAAGGTAAACTAATTGCTAAATTGTTGATAGCTCAAAACGAAAAATTTACTTGGATAACAAATAATCAAAACAAGATTGGCTTGTCAATTTACGGTATTCGAATGCATGGTGAAGATGAAATTAACTTAACGGAATTCCAAACCATTTTGGCCATATCATCTCCAAGAGATAAGAAGGGTGTTATCGAGAAATTAAAAAAACAGAACTACTCAGACTTCTTTTGGTTTTGTTAATCAATCTCTTCAAAATCCACATAGTCACCCCCGTGTCTATCTTCCTTAGTTTCTTTAGGAGATTGAGTCTGCTTTTCTTGATTTACGGCTGCTGAAATTCTAAAAACCCGTTTGATAATCCAGTATCCTAAAATTCCGATTATTATATATTTAAACATTATCTACTTAAAAACATTGATTTTTGACTATAAAGGTCCCTGAAAACAGGGTCTTTAATGTTGTCAACAAACAAAATTGCTTCGCCTGTAGATTTCATTTCCGGACCTAATTCCTTGTTTACATTAGGGAACTTATTGAAGGAGAATACCGGTTGTTTAATCGCGTAACCTTTTTTAATTGGGTTGATATCAAAGTCTTTTAATTTCATGTCACCAAGCATAACTTTGGTTGCAATGTTCACATAAGGTACCTGGTATGCCTTGCAGATAAACGGAACAGTTCTACTTGCTCTAGGATTAGCTTCAATTACATACACATGTTCATCCTTCACTGCAAATTGTATATTCAATAACCCTACCACATTCATGGCTCTAGCAATTTTGGCAGAATATTCTTCAATTTTCTTGATAACATTTTCAGATAAATCAAATGGTGGCAGTACGGCAGATGAATCACCAGAATGAATTCCTGCCGGTTCGATGTGCTCCATAATACCAATAATTTCAACGTCCTCCCCATCACAAATACTGTCACTTTCTGCTTCTTCAGCTCTATCTAAAAAATGATCAATTAAAACCCGATTACCAGGTAAGTCTCCTAGTAATTCTATAACTGCTGCTTGTAAATCCTCATCGTTTATCACAATTTTCATTCCTTGTCCACCTAAGACATAACTAGGCCTAACCAGCACAGGGTACCCAACTTCATTAGCAACTTGAATGGCCTCGTATGCATCTTCTGCAACACCAAAACGAGGATAAGGTATGTCTAACTCCTTTAATAGATTTGAAAAGGAACCTCTGTCTTCGGCTAAGTCCATATTTTCATATGAAGTACCCATTATTTTAATACCGTGGTCTCTTAGTCTTGCAGAAAGTTTTAGAGCGGTTTGTCCACCAAGTTGAACGATTACACCTTCCGGTTTTTCTAGTTGAATAACATCCCAAAGATGCTCCCAGAAAATTGGCTCGAAGTATAATTTGTCAGCAGTATTAAAGTCAGTACTTACGGTTTCGGGATTGCAATTAATCATTATTGCTTCATAGCCCAATTCTTGAGCAGCCTTGATGCCATGCACACAACTATAATCAAACTCTATGCCCTGTCCAATCCTGTTTGGTCCTGAACCAATTACTAAAATTTTCTTTTTATCTGAAACGACACTTTCATTCTCACCATCAAAAGTTGAATACATATAATTTGTTGGTGAACTAAATTCTGCAGCACACGTATCAACCATTTTATAAATCCTGTTGACGCCTAATGATGTACGTTTATCATATACATCCATATCTGTAATGTCTCCACCTAATAAGTGTGCTATTTGTGAATCCGCAAAACCTTTTTCTTTAGCAATTTTTAAAATTTCTACGTCAATATTTTCAAGGGTATATTTCTTAATTTCTTTTTCAGTTTTTACAATTTCATAAATCTGTTCTAAGAACCATCTGTCGATCTTAGTTATTTTTTGAATAGAGGTAATTGGAACACCTAATGCCATAGCGTCTCTTATGTGAAATATCCTATCCCAGCTTGGATTTTCTAAACTATGTATAATTGGTTCAAGTTTTTTCAATTCATATCCATCTGCACCAATACCTTGTCTTTTTAATTCTAAAGATTGACATGCTTTTTGAAGAGCTTCTTGAAAACTTCTTCCAATAGCCATAACTTCACCTACGGATTTCATTTGAAGCCCTAGAGTTCTGTCTGCACCTTTAAATTTATTAAAATCCCAACGCGGTATTTTAACTATAGTGTAGTCTATAGATGGTTCAAAAAATGCAGATGTAGTTTTGGTTACAGGGTTCTTTAATTCGTCAAGATAATAACCAAGAGCAAGTTTTGCAGCGATATTAGCAATAGGATAACCTGTTGCCTTACTTGCTAATGCAGATGATCTAGAAACTCGAGGGTTTATCTCAATTGCAATTATCTGCTCATCTTCAGGATTTACGGAGAATTGTACATTACATCCTCCAGCAAAAGTCCCAAGATTACGCATCATTCGAAATGCCATATTACGCATTTCTTGGAAGCAGGTATCACTTAATGTCATTGCCGGAGCTACAGTAATACTCTCTCCGGTGTGAATTCCCATTGGGTCAAAGTTTTCAATGGTACAGATTACTGCAATATTGTCGTTACCATCTCGCAATAATTCAAGTTCATATTCTTTCCATCCAAGAACAGCTTGTTCAACTAAAACCTCATGAGTAGGTGAAGCTTCCAATCCTCGTTTAACAGCCTCGTCAAACTCTTCTTTAGCATGAACAAATCCACCCCCATATCCTCCCATGGTAAAGGAAGGACGAATTACAAGAGGAAATCCAATTTCTTGTGCCACTTCTTTAGCCTCAAGGTAGGAGTTAGCAATTTTTGAAGTAGCAATGGGTATATCCAATTCTAGCATGAATGAACGGAACAGATCTCTGTTTTCTGTCTTTTCTATCGCAGCTATATCAACACCAATAATTTTGACTCCATGTTCTTCCCATATACCAATTTCGTCTGCCTCTATAGCAAGATTAAGAGCAGTCTGCCCTCCCATTGTAGGCAAAACGTGAGTGATGTTTTGTTCCTTTAATATTTTACTAATACTATCCGTTGTAAGAGGGAGCAAATAAATATGATCAGCCATAGTGGGGTCTGTCATAATTGTTGCGGGATTTGAGTTAATCAAAGAAACTTCAATTCCTTCCTCGGTTAAACTTTGAGCAGCTTGACTACCTGAATAGTCAAATTCGCAAGCTTGGCCAATTATAATAGGTCCACTTCCGATTATTAGTACGTGTTTTATGCTTGAATCTTTAGGCATTGATAATTAAAATTGGGCAAAGTTAAATGTCTTAATTCAACCAACAAGCAATGTGGAAAAGGTGGGAAATTGTAACACTAAATTAGTATCTATTCATTGTATTCTTAGATACCATTTCTGATTGGTTAAATTAATTCTTCTTCTTCAAAATAGTTGATTATATGATGACGGAGATACATTTCCTGTTCAAGTAAATCTTGATTTGGGAGTTTTTCAACCAATTCCCAAACAGGCCAATCATTTGAGTCTATTCCTGTAAGTTTGTAATGTCCAGAAGTGCTTAGTACCCTGCAAGTTGCAATATGCATAAGCCTCACTTTTTCTTCTTTTGAATATTTGGTTTGTGCTTTACCCAACTCTCTCATTCCAACTACATACAGTATTGCACTTAGGTCAGGTGTTTTCTTAAATACCCGCTCTATAAGCTCTCTAATCTTAAACCATTTGTTTTTTGTGCTTAATTCTTTTTCTGTATTCATTTTTAAATTGGTTTAATTTTGTTCTGATGGCATTGCTGCAAAGATTACTCACTGAAGCAAAAAAACGAGGAGTTTTAACAAAAGTTAATATTGAAGAGGGAGAACTGATCCAAAAAAAGACATTAAAAAAACTACTGCAAAAAGCTGAGGAGACTAATTTTGGTAAGCAATATCATTTTGGAGAAATAGTAAATTCAGACATTTTAATTCCAGATTATCAAGAGAGCACACCAATTAGCGACTATCTCAAAATGCTTCCGTGGTGGACCAGAAGTAGAATGGGTGAGTCTGATGTTACATGGCCAGGTATAATCAAAAACTATGCTGTTAGTTCTGGAACCTCTGATGGCAGTAGTAAGTATATACCAGTTTCAGACATGATGCTAAAAGCAATTAAAAGAGCCAGTGTGCGGCAGGTTTTGTCAATTGCCCAAACCGATGTACCGAAAGATCATATTGCAAAAAAGTGGTTAATGATAGGGGGTAGTACAGAATTGGAATACAACGGAATGTATTATTCTGGTGATTTAAGTGGGATAACAACTGGATCTGTTCCTATACTTTTTCAACGTCTATCAAAACCAGGCATTCAAATTAGGAAAGAAAAAAATTGGCAAGAAAAAATAGAAAAAATTACTGCTGAGGCAAAAGATTGGGACGTGGGAATGGTTGCTGGTGTTCCAGCATGGATTAAACTGTTGTTTGAAAGTATAATTGATAAGTATAATTTAGACAACATCCATGACATTTGGCCTCACTTTGAGGCATACATACACGGGGGAGTTAGTTTAACTCCATATAAAAAATCATTAGATGTTTTAATGGGTCGCCCTATCATGTATTTTGAAACATATCTCGCTTCAGAGGGATTTATTGCCTACCAAAATCGAAGAGGTAGCGAAGGTGGCATGAAGCTTTTGCTTCGAAATGGAATATACTATGAGTTTGTTCCTTTTAATAGAGAAAATTTTACAGAATCCGGTGACCTTTTGCCAAATGCAAGAGCAATTACTCTTTCTCAAGTTAATGACAAAGACGAATATGCCCTGCTGATATCTACGTGCTCTGGTGCATGGCGATATCTTATTGGAGACACAATAAAATTTACGAATCTTGATAGATGTGAAATCAAAATTACAGGAAGAACAAAACACTTTCTTTCACTTTGTGGAGAGCACCTTTCTGTAGACAACATGACTCGAGCAATTGAGATTGTTTCAAATGAGTATGATGTTGGTTTTGAAGAATTTACTGTTTGTGGAATACCATATGAAGGGTTTTTTGCTCATGAATGGTTTGTTTCGTGTGATAACGAAGAAGTGAGAAGTAAATCAAATGAGATAAAGGAAAAATTGGACATGACACTCAAAGTACTTAATGATGACTACCGGGTTGAACGCTCGGCGGCATTGAAAGACATTAAAGTAAATCTGCTGCCATCTGAAGTGTTCTACAATTGGATGCGTGAAGGAGGAAAAGAAGGGGCTCAAAACAAATTTCCAAGAGTCCTAAACCAAGAAATGTTAAAGAACTGGAAGGCATATTTAACCCGATAATGTTTCTTACTCTATACGCAACCGCAGCTATAACCATTGCTTATTTAATTGGGCGAGACTCTAATAAAAAGGGTTTTGGTTTTTGGAGGAGTTTTATTTTTACATTACTCCTTTTTGTAGTTATTCTGGCTTTTCTAAGCAAACAATTAGGCAACCTTTTTTAAGCAAATTCATGATGTCCGAATTTGTCATTAATGCGATCTAACATTTCATAAAGGTGAGCTTCGTCCATGGATTGAACCAATTGTGTTCTGTATTCTTTAAAATCTGGGATTCCTTTGAAATAATTTGAATAGTGTCTACGCATTTCAACAATTCCCGTTACCTCTCCCTTCCAGCGTAAAGAAAAGTCTAGATGTCGTTTACATACATCCACTCGTTGTTGAATAGTTGGGGGAGCAAGCTTCTCTCCAGTTTTAAGATAATGTTTGATTTCGTTAAATATCCAAGGATAGCCAATTGATGCTCTCCCAATCATTATACCATCAACATTATATCGGTTTTTATACTCTTTTGCTTTCTCCGCACTATTAATATCTCCGTTTCCAAAAATCGGAATCTTTATTCTAGGATTATCTTTAATTTCACCTATCAAGGTCCAATCTGCCTCCCCCTTATACATTTGTTTTCGAGTTCTACCATGCACACTAAGGGCCTGAATTCCAACGTCTTGCAGTTTTTCTGCAACCTCTTTGATGTACTTACTGTTTTCATCCCAACCCAACCGCGTTTTAACAGTTACTGGCAGGTTTGTACTCTTAACAATTTCGGATGTCATCTCAACCATTTTAGGTATATCTCTAAGAATACCTGCACCAGCCCCTTTACCAGCTACTTTCTTAACCGGACATCCGTAATTAATATCAATGATATCTGGATTAGCTGAAGCAGTAATTTCTGTTGCTTCTCGCATAGATGAAATTTCATTTCCGAAAATTTGGATTCCAATTGGTCGTTCATACTCAAATATGTCGAGTTTTTGAGTACTTTTAACTGCATCTCGAATAAGTCCTTCACTAGAAATAAACTCAGTGAACATTAGATCAACCCCATTCTCTTTGCACAATGCACGAAAGGGGGGATCACTCACATCCTCCATTGGAGCAAGAATAAGAGGAAAGTCTTCTAATTCTATGTTACCTATTTTCACCATATTTGCCCTGAAGAAATCGAATGAAAGATTTAAACGACAGCAAAAGTAATTCATCTGAACATTATACAAGACCAAATCGGTTTTCAGCAGTATCACACTTTCTTATTGGTTGTGGTGTTTTTGTAATGTGTGCAGGCATATTTGCTATTGCAGGAGCGATGCTTGCAGGTATTTCCTTCGAAGAAATCATGAGTGGGGTTGATGTTCTCAATAGAATAGAAGACAATCCGTTATTGTTGAAGGTCTTCGTGTTCTTTAGCTCTTCACTACCTTTAATTATTGCAGCAGTTTTAGTTGCATTTATAATTAGAGCTAATCCTAAAGATTATTTACTTCTTCGTGCACCATTAAACCACACCTGGTTCGGACTTTCAATTGTTTTTGTTTTTATCAGTATACCTTTAATGGGTCCACTTTTGGAATTAAATAGTTTAGTTGACTTCAGTGCAATCTCAGAGGAATTAAATACTTGGTTAAAAAATCAAGAAACCGCGAATAATACTGCATATGAAGCAATGATTGGAGATAAAACAACAGTTTCTTTTCTAAGCAGCATTTTGTTTATGGCATTTCTTCCAGCATTGGCTGAAGAACTTTTCTTTAGAGGATTTTTGATGAATGTTTTAAATGGAGTTTTCAAAAACATGCATGTGGCCATATTAATTACTGCTGTAATTTTTAGTTTTATTCATATGCAATTTCTAAAAGCATTACCAATGTTTTTCTTAGCTTTGGTTTTTGGATACGCTGTATACTGGACTCGTTCTATTTGGACATCTGTATTAGCCCATTTTATTAATAATAGTTTAGCAGTTACTCAGCTCTATTTCTTTACAGATGGTAATTACGACGAAGCGTTAAGTTTGGAGAATACAATTCCGGTTTATGTATCAATTGTCTTAGCTGTAGTAGTAGTTGCTTTATTTATATACATTCAGAAAAACTCAAACACTAAAACTGAAAACTTCTATGTCTAACTTCACACTAAGAATTTTGTTTGGTAGCATATATGTTGTTATCATGCTCCTTGCAGCACTATATGGAAATCCTTATTTCTCTGTGCTGATGGCGATTCTAAGTTTCTTTGCTTTAAATGAAATCAGTAAAATTGCGGGCAATAACAATGCTCAGAGTCTTTACTTGAATCCGTTACTTTTTAGTGGAATAATTGTTCTAATTGCTCTTTTTCAAGGAAGAGATTTAGGGATAACCGAATTTGTTGTAGCATTGGTGATTCAATGGCTTTGCGTAGCTGTTTTATATAGACAATTAAAATCTAAAAACACGATTAATAATATTGCGGCAACACTATATCTTTGGCTACCTTTAGCAGGCTTAGCTTTTTGGTTTACACAATATGAGAAAGATAATGTAGAGTATGTGCTCTTTTTCCTAATTACAATTTG
Source organism: Bacteroidia bacterium (assembly GCA_013042025.1). Classification (GTDB taxonomy): domain Bacteria; phylum Bacteroidota; class Bacteroidia; order NS11-12g; family UBA9320; genus UBA9320. Next base: position 16,081 of record JABDQY010000149.1, on the reverse strand, counting down.
GCTTTATGACTCAATGGCGTATTCAGTTGGAAAGCTAATAGGTAAAACACCAATTTTCCCGATAGTGTCTCCAAAAAAGACGGTTGAAGGAACATTTGGTGGGAGTTTGGTTACTTTAACTATTATGTTCTTCTTGAACAAGTATTGGTTGCAATTAGAGCCAAATGCGTTACTTCTGGCAGGAGTTGTAATTCTTTTTGCCACATTTGGTGATTTTGTAGAATCGTATATGAAACGTAAAATCGGAATTAAAGATAGTGGTAATTTGATTCCAGGGCATGGGGGAATTTTAGATAGAATTGACTCAATTTTACTAGCAGCGTTGCCTTACTTAGTCATAATTATTCTAATCTGAATAAAATATCCAATTGGATTATCGCACCAATCAATAGAATAAATACATTTGCCATACAAATTTCATTGATAAACTAAATGACCATAAAGTTTAAAGAACCCGCTCCAATAGTTGATGAATTAAATCCACTGGAGTCGATGATGGAAAGATTTGACGAAGCCGCTACAAGATTGGGCTTAGACGAATCAACATATAATGCTTTAAAATCACCAGAAAAGGCAGTAATTGTGAGTATTCCTGTTACTATGGATGATGGAAAAGTACAGGTATTTCAAGGATATAGAGTGGTTCACTCTTCTAAGTTAGGACCGAGTAAAGGGGGTATTCGATATTCCATGGGTGTTAACTTGGATGAGGTTAAAGCTCTTGCCGCTTGGATGACATGGAAATGTGCTGTGGTAGGAATTCCCTATGGAGGTGGTAAAGGAGGAATTACTTGTGATCCTCGAACAATGTCTGAAGGTGAGTTGGAAAGGCTTACAAGAGGATTTACATTGGCCATGCGAGATGTCTTTGGACCGGAAAAGGATATTCCTGCACCTGACATGGGTACTAATCCTCAAACTATGGCTTGGATTATGGATGAATATTCCAAATTAACAGGTGTGTCTTCTCCTGCGGTTGTTACAGGTAAGCCACTAGTGTTAGGAGGGTCTTTGGGACGTGTTGAAGCAACTGGTAGAGGCGTAATGGTTTCTGCAAGAAGTGCAATGGCCAAGCTAAAAATGAATCCAGCAAATTGTACTTGTGCAGTTCAAGGATTTGGTAATGTTGGTAGTATTTCTGCAAAGTTGTTGGAAATGCAAGGAGTTTCAATTGTTGCCATTTCAGATGTTTCAGGAGCTTATTTCAACAAACAGGGCATTGATATTGAAGAAGCAATAAAATATACAGCAAAAAACAAAAGTTTAGAAGGATATAAAGGAGGTAAAAAGATTTCCAACGAAAAACTTCTAGAGCTGGATGTAGATATCCTTGTACCTGCAGCTCTTGAAGATCAAATAACAGAAGAGAATGCTGGTAGAATAAAGGCGAAACTTATAGTTGAAGGAGCCAATGGTCCTACTGCATCAAATGCAGATAAGATATTAGAGGAAAACAACATTATGGTTGTCCCTGACATACTTGCAAATGCAGGTGGAGTTTCCGTTTCATACTTTGAATGGGTTCAGAATCGTTTAGGTTACTTTTGGACGGAGGAACGTGTAAACAGAAGAGCTGACCGTATCATGAAACTAGCATTTGATAATGTTTATAAGGCTTCAAAAAAGTATAAATGTAGCATGAGAACAGCGGCATACATAGTTGCTATTGACAAAGTAGCAGACACATCTAAACTGAGAGGCATCTTTTAATGAAAATCCACAGAGAAGGGTATAAAATAATACTAATTGCAACCTTAATTCTAGTTGCTGTACTTTATGCTTTAACAGAATTTAATGCTCCGGTTTGGTTAACTGCTTTAATTGGCATTCCTCTGCTAGTATTGTACATTCTGGTTATTCGCTTCTTTAGAAATCCAGAAAGATATTCAGATAAAACAGAAAACGGAGTAGTTTGTCCTTGCGACGGTAAAGTTGTGGTTATTGAAGAGGTAGAAGAAACAGAGTATTTTAAAGATAAGAGAATTCAAATTTCCATCTTTATGTCTCCGCTCAATGTGCATGTTAATAGAAACCCAATCTCTGGCATAGTTCAATACTTCAAATATCATCCCGGAAAGTATTTGGTTGCATGGCATCCAAAATCTTCAACGGAGAATGAACGCACTACCACAGTAATCAAGCAAGAAAATGGAACAGAAATCTTGTTTAGACAAATTGCTGGAGCTGTAGCTAGAAGGATAAGATGGTATGTAAAACCTGAAATGAAAGTAACTCAAGGAAATGAAATGGGTTTTATCAAATTTGGTTCTAGAGTGGATGTCTATTTACCAATTGGGTCGGATGTTAGAGTTAGCTTAGAACAGAAGGTTTCGGCAGCAGAAACATTATTAGCAATTTGTAATTAAGATGGAAGCTTTAGATTATCTAAAGACCCACTTACCAGACCAAAAGGCTTTAAACATCGTAGATTATCTAATAGAAAATAGGTGTAATTTGAAGTTTACTCGGCCTAGAAAAACTAAAAGAGGAGATTTTAGAGTTAAAGGTCAGAATCTTACTATAACTGTTAATCAGGATCAGAATTCTTATCGATTACTTTTTACCTTAGTACACGAAATAGCACATCTAAAAACGCATCATGATTTTGGAAAAAAAGTAAAACCACATGGTTTGGAATGGAAGAACAATTTTCGATTACTTTTTGCACTATTTGGAATGGAAGAAGAGTTTTTAAGAAGTCCACTTATTGCACAAGCAACCTTGTTTGAACTCCAAAACCCAAAAGCATCTAGTGGTGTAAGTTTAGAGCTTGAAAATGCATTCAGAACTAAGGATATGAAGACGACGATACTGTTGAATGAACTTCCCATTGGGTCTAAATTTTTATTTAAGAACACGCCCTATCAAAAGGTTGAAAACAGACGCACCAGAGCCGTTTGCTTAAACCTCTCAAATAACAGAAGATATACAATTAATAAGGCAGCACCTGTTCTCAATGTGGAAGGTTAGTGGGGCACTTTTTTTATTTTATTGTTACTATTATTTATTTTTACGTCTTAAGAACTGAAATAAACCAAATTAAAAAATCAAATTATGTTAAAAGAATTTAAAAGTTTTATTATGACTGGGAATGTGATTGACTTCGCAGTGGCTGTTATCATGGCAACCGCTCTTGGTCTAGTAATCAACGGTTTTGTTACCGATATGATTATGCCAATTGTTGGTCACTTTGCAGGAGGAATGGATTTTGCTCAACTAAAAGTTGTTTTAGATCCTGCAGTTATGGGAGCAGATGGAGCTGTTGAAACTCCTGAAAATGCTATTATGTGGGGAAAATGGATTAATTCAATTATTAATTTAATAATTGTTGGATTTGTAATGTTCCTTATGGTTAAAGCTTACAACAAAACGAAAGCTCCAGAACCAGAAGCTGCACCAGCAGGACCGTCAGATAATGACTTATTAACTGAAATTAGAGACGCTCTTAAGAAATAAGAGGGTTTAAAAAACTAATTGTTATAAAGAGTGGCCTTTATTGGTCGCTCTTTTTTATTTAGGGAATTTTTCAGGGTTATAATCATTCATCATGTCATAAACCAAATCAAATAATTCTTCAGCATTAGATTTGGAAAAATAATCTCCATCCGTGCCATAAGCAGGTCTATGATCTTGTGATGACAACGTTCTTGGAGCACTATCTAAGAACTTATATCCACCTTGTTCTTCTAGAACTTTCTGCATCATAAAGCCAGTTGAGCCACCCGTTACATCCTCATCCATAAACACAACCTTATTTGTTTTCATAAGCGATTCAACAATTGTATGGTTGACATCAAAAGGCAATAAACTTTGAACATCAATTAGTTCTACAGATATTTCTTTTTCCTCCAACATCCGGATGCCTTCCTCTGCAATTCGAATACAGGAACCATATGTTACTATCGTTACATCATTTCCATATTTTAAAACTTCTGGAACTCCAACTGGAACGGAAAATTCTCCAAAATTATCCGGCATTCTTTCTTTCAGACGGTACCCGTTCAAGCATTCAACTATTAATGCAGGCTCATCCGATTTCATAATGGTATTATAGAATCCTGCTGCTCTTGTCATGTCTCTAGGAACCAAGACATTTATTCCACGTACAGCGTTCAAAATCATACCCATAGGAGAACCACTGTGCCAAATACCTTCCAAACGATGACCTCTAGTTCGTATAATCAAAGGATACTTTTGACCTCCTTTTGTTCTATATTGTAACGTTGCAATATCATCGCTCATCATTTGAATACCGTATAACAGATAATCCAAGTATTGAATTTCTGCAATAGGCCTTAATCCACGCAATGAAGCTCCAATTGCTTGTCCAATAATGGTATTCTCACGGATTCCCATGTCCATAACTCGATGATCTCCATGTTTTTCTTGTAATCCTGCAAAACCTTGGTTAACATCTCCAATTTTTCCTACGTCTTCACCAAATGCAATCACTTCTGGATGTTTTGAAAGAAGATTATCAAAATTCCGTTGTAAGATTTCAAAACCATTTAATTCCTCTGATGAGTCTGAGTAAATTGGTTTTACTTCTTCAATGTTTAGTGCACTATTGGGGCTCTGGCTATGAAGATGAGAGCTATATATGTTTTGATACTTCTCTAAGTATGAATTATAGAAATTTTGAAGTTCAGAAACCACAGAATTTCCAATATTGTTTCGTAAAACCGTATGAATACTTTTTAAGATATCTTTACGATTTGGATCCATGGTTCCTTTTAGTTGAGAAGCGATAGTGCTATCTATAGGATTTATATACTCAACCGCCTCATTTATTTCTGATTTAATTTCTGAGGTAAAGCTAGCCCATGCTTCTTTTTTGGCATCTTTAACTTCTTTATCTGAAGAAGCTTCAACATCAGCTAATTCTTCTTCCGAAATAATCTTATTTGATAAAATCCATTCTCGCATCTTAGCTACGCAATCATTTTCTAGTTCCCAAGCGAGTCGCTCTTTCGATTTATATCGCTCATGTGATCCCGAAGTTGAATGTCCTTGTGGTTGTGTTAGTTCCTTTACATGAACTACAACTGGAGTGTGTTTTGTTCTACAAATCTCTGATGCCTTTTTGTAGACGTTCATCAACTCAGCGTAATCCCATCCATTAACTGTAAAGAGTTCAATCCCCTTTCCAAATTTGTCAGTTTTAAAGCCAGAAAGAATAGATGTTAAGTTTTGTTTTGTAGTTTGATGTTCAGCATGCACAGATATACCATATTCGTCATCCCATATACTTATTAGCATCGGAACCTGCATTACTCCTGCTGCGTTAATACTTTCCCAAAAGTGTCCTTCAGAAGTGCTGGCATTACCAATGGTTCCCCAGGCTATTTCATTTCCTTTATTTGAGAAAGCGGTATTGCTATGTAAATCCTTGTTTTGTTTATATACCTTAGATGCGAATGCTAAACCTAAAACACGTGGCATTTGTCCAGCAGTAGGGGAAATATCAGATGAGATATTTATTCTATCTGTATGTGGAAGCCAGTTACCTTGTTCATCGAGCATTCGAGTTCCAAAGTGCCCATTCATGCTTCTTCCAGCACTAGCAGGCTCATGTTCAATGCTTGGGTGTGCGTAGAGCTGTGCAAAGAATTTTTGAACATCACTTAAACCCAAAGCAAACATAAGTGTCTGGTCTCTATAGTATCCAGCTCGGAAATCACCATTTTTCATGAATCGAGCCATAGCCACCTGTGCTACTTCTTTTCCATCACCGAAAATTCCAAACTTTGCTTTACCGGTTAAGACCTCTTTTCTTCCAATTAGAGAAGTTTGTCTGCTTTTATAAACTGTTATATAGTCCGAAAGGACCTGATTCAGAAATTCTTTCTTTGATATTGCTTCTGAAGATTTTTTTGCCACTTGAGATGCCATACTTATAGTGGTGCAAAGTTAACCTTATTCTTTCACTCTTAAGTTATGCTCATTGGATAATTCGCTTTTCTATCGTTTTACCTCCAGCATTAAATCGAATAAAATAGATTCCATTTGACACATCTTTCATTTCTATTTCAATCCCTGTAGAAATTTTAGAGTATTCAAAATTCACCTCTTTTCCTTGAATATCTGTGATAGCAATATTGGATACATCAACTCGTGTTTGAATAGTAAACTTGCCATTTAGAGATGGGTTTGGATATACACTTATCTCGTCTTTAGTATATTTAAAAATAGAAGCAGAACCGCTATCCGAAACCACTAAGTTATAATCTGAAATTGAATCTAAAACAGGAAGTTTCAATGTGTTCCATTTAGCATATGCGGTTGTATAAATTGTCAATGGGTGAACTCCAATTTCTTGAGCGGTAGGTGTACCACTTAGCTTTACGCAACCAACATTTTGTGATGTAAATACACATCCAACAGGTTCACACCCGTAACTAAAACTGCTAGGCAAGCCGGAAATTCCCGTTAGAACTACCGAATCAATTGTTGCTGTAATTTGCTGGCCAAGGTAATTAACCATTGTATCTCCAACTGCAAGCACCTGCATCGTAAAATTATATGGTACATTAACCATTGCGGTGTCAATTGAACCAGGATATATACCGGGGACCGTAATTGAATTGTTTGGGTTGCAGTTTTGTGCAAGGCCAATTAATCCTGCAAAGACTATCGCGGTTGAACTTAAAAACCTTTTCATTATAAATGGATTAAATACATTTGTGTTTAACGAAAATATGAAACTACGTCTGTTCATACAAGCAATAGTGTTGATAATGACACTGAAAGGATTTGCTCAAACGGAATGGACATTCAGAGGTAAAGTACTTTCTAATGGCCAGGAACTAGTAGGAGTTCAGTTTGAAGATGATCGCACAAGAAAGGTAATTGCGCTGTCAGATGAAGATGGCCTATTTTCATTTGTTTCCAAAAGTCAAGTGGTAATAGTAACCTATTTAGGTTATAAAGATTTTCGCCTAGTGCATCAATCCAATACAATAACAGTTGAGTTGCAAGAAGAAGAAAGCTTATTAAAAGCTGTTGTAGTCAGTGAGAATAGGCGTAGTTCAAAGCTCAGCAACACCACCGTCTCCTTAGAAATAATAAAACCGAAATTGATAGCGAACACTTCTCCAACAAATATTGAGGAAAGCATTAGTCGAATCAATGGAGTGCAAGTCGTAGATAATCAGCCTACTATAAGAAGTGGTAGTGGGTGGAGTTATGGAGCTGGATCACGAGTACAGGTTCTAGTTAACGATATACCGTTATTATCAGGAGATGCTGGTCAGCCATTATGGTCTTTTGTACCTACAGAAGGAATTGAAAGTATTGAGATTATTAAAGGAGCTAGTTCAGTTCTATATGGATCATCTGCACTAAATGGAGTAATTAATATTAAAACTAAAAGTCCAGGAAGTCAGCCCTTTACAGAGTTCACTTTGTCACATGGGATTTACAACAAACCACCAAGAGAATTCTTAGGTTACAACCCAAATAAGAACAACTATGTATCTAATTTGACAGGATACCATAGTGCTAATTACAAAGGAGTAGGCATAACTTTTGGATTAAATGCCCTATTGGATAATGGTTATAAAATGAGTGATTTCGATAACCGTTTAAGGTCTAATCTTGGAATTAGAAAAGTAATTGCTTCAAAGAATTTAGTTATCGGCATAAACACCTCCGTTCAATCTGGCAACTCCGGAAGCTTTCTTCTTTGGGAATCATTTGACAAAGCGTATACCGCACTTGATAGCGGAATAACCGAAACAAATACATTTCGATTTAATGTAGACCCATATGTGAAATGGAACATAGGAAAGTTTGACCACAGCCTAAACACAAGATTTTTGTCAATTAATAATGAAGTTGACAATGGCGACCCACTGAATAACCAGTCGAATAAATCATCACTTATATACAGTGAGTATAGGAGCCATTTTGGTCTGACAAAAAATCGATTTGATGCTACAGGAGGACTTGTTTTTATTTCAACATTCACATCTTCACCATTATTTAAAGGAAATCAACAAGCTTCAAACTACGCGGCTTATTTGCAATTGGAAAAGGGTTGGAGAAGGTTTTCCTTCACTGGAGGAACTCGGTTTGAACTATTTCAGTTAAATCAGAAAAAAGAAGGTAGGCCTGTTTTTAGAGCAGGATTGAACTATAAAGCAGCAGATTTTACATTTCTCCGTGCGAGTTATGGGGAAGGTTATCGTTTCCCAAGTATTGCAGAGTCATATATCACTACAACTGTCGGACCGGTGAGTATATACCCCAACGCAGATTTGCAATCTGAGACAGGTACAAATGTGGAATTTGGAGTAAAACAAGGACTAAGAATAAAGAAAAACACGGATATATTAATTGATGTTTCTTTGTTTAAAATGGAATATAACAATATGATGGAGTTCACATTTGGCCAATGGGGACCAATAGTTCCACCATTGTTTGGTGTTGGGTTTAAAACAATTAATACCGGAAGAGCCGAAATAAAAGGATTTGAGTCGAGCATTTCGGCAGAAACAAAACTTAAAGGTGTAGAAATTCAGGGATTTATAGGGTACACCTATTCAAAATCTGAGGCTTTGAACCCTTTTAAAACTATTGCAGTGGATAATAGCGGACGAGAACTTAACTATTCTAATACAAGTTCAAATACAGAAGACAACATCTTAAAGTATCGACCAATTCATTCACTTAAGTCAGATGTTATAATCGATTTCAAAAAACTAACATTTGGGCTTGGTTTTACTTTGCAATCAAAAATTGAAAACATTGATACTGCATTTATTTCTCCACCAATTAGTTTCTTTGTACCAGGGGTAGAAAGTGCAAATAATCAGGAACTTAGTGCCTTTCTATTAATTAACGCTCGAATAGGATATAGTCCAACAAAGCGATTAAATCTAAACTTTATTGTATCAAATATTTCTAATTCAGAATACATGATTAGACCAGCTGATTTAGGTTCTCCTCGAAGTTTAAGATTTCAGGTTACATATACATTGGACAAATCTTAGACACAATTAGACAAAGCCTTCAATCCTGTTGATTTTCTGGATGTTTGACAAGTTAGATTTGCAAGGCATGAGCATTATTAAAAAGCTTGTAGGAGATACAGCAATTTATGGTATTCCTAGTATTGTAGGGAGGTCTATAAATTTTCTATTGATCTTTTTCTTTACTGGTTTCTTTACACCTGAACTGCTTGCACCACAAATCGAGTTTTATGCCTATGCTGGATTCTTTTTTGTTGTGCTACCCCATGGTATGGAAACTGCTTTTTTCAATTTTGCACGAGTAAAAGAAAGCTACAAAAATGTTTTTGCCACAGCTATTACCTCTCTCCTGGTCGTGGTAGCTTTATTCTCCTCATGGATGCTTTTTAATATGCAGAGTGTTGGTGATTTTACTGGCTATCCCAACAATTTATCTTATGTGGTTTGGTTTACAATTATTCTATCTATAGATGCTTTAAAATCAATGCCATATGCATTGCTTAGATTCCTAAATAAGGCAAAGAAGTTTGCTATCGTTAAAAGCCTTGGTATAACAATTAATGTTGGTCTTAATATCTTTTTTATCGTCTACTATCCAGATATCGCAGGTGTAGAAAGGAGTGTGGAATATATTTTCATTTCTAATTTAATCGCAAGCGGGGTAGAGTTTCTATTATTAAGTCCCGACATTCTGAATCATTTTGGGAAACCGAGCAAAGAGTTATGGAAGAAAATGTTTAAGTACTCTTGGCCACTTGTAATTTTGGGATTGGCAGGTATGGTAAATGAAACATTTGATCGACTAGCCTTGCGTAAATTGCTTCCTCCTGAATCTGTCGATTTTGAAATAGGTGTTTACGGCACATTCTATAAGCTTAGTATGTTAATGACCATATTCATTCAAGCATTTCGGTTTGCTGCAGAACCTTTATTCTTCTCTCAGGCAGATAAACAAAATGCTAAAGACTCATACATTGAAATAATGAACTACTTCGTATTTGCATGTGGAGGTATTTTTTTAGCCACCTCATTGTTCAAATCTGAAATAGCTCAGTTATTAATTTTTAAAGAAGAGTTTCACCAACACCCAGATGCACTATTAATTGTACCAATTTTGTTATTAGCCAATATGTTTCTGGGCATATTTTTTAATTTAAGCATTTGGTATAAGCTAAACAACAAGACAAAACTAGGAGCCTTAATCACCTCAATAGGTGCAGGAGTAACAATTATACTGCTCTATATTTATGTACCTCAATATGGGTTTAAGGCTGCTGCTTTTACTACATTGTTTGCTTATTTCATAATGACAATAATTAGTTATTTCTTAGGTCAACATTATTATCCAATAAAGTATGACATTAAACAAATTGTCTTTATGATTTTCTTGAGTATTGGTCTGTATTTTGTGGACGAATTTGTCGCAGTTGATGGATGGAATATGTATCTGTTAAAATCAATTCTTATGGTAGTTTACGGATTGCTTGGCTATAGAGTTTTATTAAGCACTAAAAAAACTAAATTTGTCGCTTAATGATTGAGCTTTCTGTAATAAATAAAAGTAAAAATCCGCTTCCTATATATCAAACAAAACAATCTGCTGGACTAGATTTAAATGCATATTTAGAAGAAAAAATGGTTTTACGTCCAATGGAGCGTAAACTTATAGGGACAGGTTTGTACATTGCATTGCCTGAAGGATTTGAAGCCATGATACGCCCCAGAAGTGGGCTGGCCTTAAAACACGGAATTACTGTCCTAAATACCCCAGGAACTATTGATGCAGACTACAGAGGAGAAATTAAAGTGCTGCTTATCAATCTTTCAAACGAAGTTTTTGAAATCAACAATGGCGATAGGATTGCTCAAATGATCGTAAACAAATTTGAACAGGTAAGTTTTAATTTAGTAGAGAATCTGGATAATACAGAGCGAGGAGCTGGAGGATATGGTCATACTGGAAAATAAATAAAAAACGAATAATTAATAAATGAACATAATAATACCAATGGCAGGAATAGGAAAGAGAATGAGACCTCATACCCTAACCGTGCCGAAACCATTATTACCTGTTGCAGGTAAACCAATTGTACAAAGACTAGTTGAAGATATCGCTAAGATGGTAAATGAACCGCTAGACGAAATTGCATTTGTAATTGGGGATAATGAACAATTTTTCGGGAAAGAAGTGCAACAACATTTACTCGAGGTTGCAAATAAACTTGGAGCAAAAGGGTCGATTAACTTTCAAACCGAAGCCTTAGGAACTGCTCATGCAATTTACGCTGCAAAACAAGCACTAAACGGTAAGGTAATTGTAGCTTTTGCGGATACACTATTTAGAGCAGATTTTGTCCTAGATGCGTCTGTAGATGGAACAATTTGGGTAAAGGAAGTAGAAGATCCTAGAGCATTTGGTGTAGTTAAGCTAGACAATCAAGGATTTATTGAAGACTTTGTAGAAAAGCCTGAAAATCCAGAATCAAACTTGGCTATTATTGGTATTTACTATTTTAAAGATGGAATGGCATTAAGAAAAGAAATCGAATACCTTCTAGATAACAACATCACTGAAAAAGGAGAATATCAATTAACTAATGCGTTGGATAGCCTTAAAAATGCCGGAAGAAAATTCATCCCAGGAAAGGTAATCGAATGGTGGGATTGTGGGAATAAGAATGCTACCGTGCACACGAATCAGCGTGTTTTGGCAAATGCCAACGGTACTCCACTTGTTGATAGCACATTAGAAAACACCAATTCTACAGTAATAGAACCGTGCTATATTGGCAAAAATGTTAAACTAATTAATGCAACTGTTGGTCCTTATGTTTCGATTGGAGACAATAGTGTAATTGAAGATAGCGTTATTGAGAACAGCATTATTCAAACACATTCAACTATTAGAAATGCAAACTTGGAAAATTCGATGATTGGAAACCATGTTGATTTTGATGGAAAGGCAAATCAAATTAGCATAAGCGATTTTTCAACACAAAGATTTGATTAAAAGAATTCAAATAGCTTTTTTGGCATTCACTGTTTTAGTCAGTGGTTGTAGGTCTGTAAAGTCCGTTTCGAATAGTGAAATGTCTTATAGTCAACAAAAAACGTTTGAAGAATTCTATTTTGAAGCGTCAAAACAAAAGATTCTAAACAATCAAGAAAAGGCCCTAAAGCTATTTCAATCTGCTTTAGAAACATATCCTAAGAGTGATGCAACAATGTACCAGTTGGCAAGACTCTTTTACCAAATGGACCAATACAATCAAGCTTTATATTGGTCAGAAAAGGCAGTTTCAACTAGTAAAAACTACAATAAATGGTATTTTGGGCAATTGGCACAATTCTATAATAGATTTGGTAAATACGAGGAATCGGCCAAAGTCTTTCAATCTATGATTGGAGAGGAACCAGATAACAAGGAAAACTATATCGAAGCAGCAAATCAGTTTTTTAATGCCAAAAAATACCAAGAGTCAATCGCTGTTTTAATGGAAATGCAAACGCGATTTGGTATAGAAGAAGCATCTTCTACACGATTGGAGTATGTCTATACTTCTATTGGAGAAAGTGAAATGGCATTAGCTGAATTAGAAAAACTTAGCAAGAAATATCCGACTAACACAAATTTCAAAGGCTATTTATCAGATGGTTATATGAAAGCGGGTCAAACAGACAAGGCTATTCAACAGTTAAAAGAAATAGTAGCATTGGATAGTAATGAAGGATTTGCGTATTACGCATTGTACAATATATATGATGAGTCTGGTGATAAGGATCGGGCATTTTATAACTTAAAAAAAGCGTTTCAAGCAGATAATTTAGACATTCAACAAAAACTTCAAGCTACAAGCAGCTTTTTTCTTCAACTTAAAAAAAATGCTCGTGTTAAGAAGGAAATGCTTGAACTAAGTGATATTCTAGTATCCAAATATCCCAACATAATTGAACCGTATATTCTTAAGACGGATATATATGCAACGCTGGAGGACTACGTTACTGCAAGAAATTATGCTTTAGAAGCGATTAAGGTAAATGCTTCAGACTTTAAGTCTTGGAGTAAGTTATTGAGCTTAAATGCAAAGCTAAACGACCCAAATTTGCAAATTGAAGATACAGAAAGAGCGATTGAGTTGTTTCCAAACATGGCAGGCCTTTACACAGCTAGGGCTTATGCTTTAATGGAAGTTGAGAAGTTTGAAGAAGCTGCAAATACGGTAAACGAGGGGTTGGAAGTCGCAGTTGAAAAACCCGATAAACTGGAATTATTATTATGTGGTGCTTCTTGTTATAACAAGTTAGAAAATTATGAAAAATCGGATGGCTTGTATGAGAAAATATTGAATATGAGCCCCAATAACTCACTGGCAATGAACAACTATGCATATAATTTGGCAGTTAGAAATAGTAAATTACAATATGCCGACTCATTGATAAATTCTGCGTTAATACTTGAACCGAGAAACCCATATTTTATGGACACGAAGGCTTGGGTTTTATATTCTATGGGGTCTTATGAAAACGCATTAGAGTGGCTTTTAAAAGCTGTTGATATCGATCCTAGAAATCCTGAATACTATGAACATCTTTATGCTGTGTATAATAAGCTAGGAAACGATTCCAAGGCTAAAGAAATGTCCAATAAGTTAAAAGAGCTTTCAAAATGATAAACAGTAAAATCTCCTTTATTTTATTCTTCGTACTATTTAGTGTGATTTCTGGTTGTAGAACAAAAAAGGGTGAAAATGCGATTGATCTAGACAGTCAAGTGATGGAACGCTTCTGGAACAATCAATTTGATTACAATTACTTGGAAATGAGAGGCAAAGCGAGCATTATTCGTGATGGTAAAACGAACAATGTTTCTATGCATTTTAAGATGAAGAAGGATAGTATTTTGTGGGGAAGATTCAGCTTATTTGGTTTTGAAATAGGACGTGTTAAGATCACCAAAGACAGCTTTTTTCTTGTGAATTCCATGCAGAGCGAATACATGCTGTATGATAATCAATATCTTGAAGAGTTTATTGGATTTAGAGCTGAAGTTGGTCAGATTCAAAGTTTGTTGCTGGGCAATGCACCATTTGATAGCTCGATGTATGCATTGAACAAAGAAGAGATGAAATTAGAAGCAAATGAGGGTATTGCAACTAACACTTTAGAGCTTAACAGTGATTTTAGAACTTTATTGTCTAATATTTTAACACCAGACACGACACAAAAGGCAGATATTCAGTACGATACATATGAAAATCTAAACAATAAATTGATGCCTAAAAATGTGAACATTTCGGTTAAAAATTCTCGTCAAGCTTTGGATGTTGTGCTTAATTACCAAGTAGTAAACTCAAATACCATAACTACATTCCCATTCTCGATTCCGAATGGGTATAAAAGAAGGTAAATTTCAAAAAATTATTCTTGTGGCATTTCTTATGATGCCAGTCTTATTAGCGTCCACTCATCAACAGGGAAAGAAGGAGAATATTAAACTCTTTCAGGAGAATACTGTACTACAAGATGCTGTAAATCGGATTGAAAAACGGAAACAACAAATAAGGTCTGAAATAGCACAATTGGAGTATAAAGTTGTTGTTAATCAAAAGGTTGTGCACCAGTTAGAAGGACAAGAAGTAGTCAAGGAAGATGACCTAAATTCGTTATCGAAACAATTAGCAGTTTTAAATGAGGAACGTGAGAATGCCATTGACCAATACCAAATAATACTTTTAGAGGAGTATAAGAATAGGGATTATAAGTCCAAGTTATATTTTCTTGCATCATCTAGTAGTTTAAGTGAGTTGGTGAATAGAATCAGTCATTTGAACAAATTGAAAAGGTTTAGAAAAAGGCAATTGGAAGTAGTTGAAAGCAAAAGGAAAGAAGTTAAAAGCAAACTTGCTGTTTATGGTGGAAGTGCAGAAGATAAGGTTAGACTTTCCAAAAAGATGATTCTTGAGACACAACAGCTAAACGATTTGCTAAGAGACAAACACCTTCAATTTAATGATTTAGAAAAAGAAGCTAATGTTTTAAAGTTAGCAATGAATCAGAATAAGTATCAACTCCCATCATCGGTATATTCTAAGCAAAGTCTAATCAAAAAGGACAGCAAAAAGCAATTCATATGGCCTGTGAAAATTGGCTTAGTTGTGGACACCTTTGGAGTACACAAACACGATGCTGAAAGGAAAGTGTTGGTTGAAAACAATGGAATTGACATCCTGGTGAGCGGAAATCAACCCGTTCAAGCTATTTCTAATGGAGTTGTTAAAGCGATAGTCGAACTTCCGGGGCTAGGCAGTTCAGTTATCATTGATCATGGACGGCTGCATTCGGTATATTCAAATATAACAAGTACCTTAGTTAAATCTGGGGATGTTGTTCTTGAGGGAGAAACTATTGGTCGAATTGGAATACACAACGGAACAGCTAGGCTACATTTTGAACTCTGGGAAGGATTGGAAAAGCGAAACCCTGAGGCTTATTTAAAGGAATTACACTAGATTTTTTAGTTCATTTAAAAGTATGATATTAGCCCCAATGAAAATTGGAGTTATCGGTGCAGGAGTTATGGGAAGAGGAATTGCCCAGGTTTCAGCAATGGCGGATCATCAAGTGGTATTGTTTGATATAAATCATGATGTGCTCAAGCAAGCTGAGATAGGAGTAATTAAAAATCTTGACAAAGCTATTGAGCTTGGTAAATTAACTGCTGATGGAAAGCAATCTACTATTTCAAATTTAACATATAGCAATAGCATTGCTGAGGTTAAGGCAGATTTAATTATTGAAGCAATAGTTGAAAGACTGGATGTAAAATCTAAGGTTTTAAGTGACTTAGCAGAAATAAATGGGGAGTCAACGATATATGCATCCAATACATCTTCCATTCCTTTAACACAAATTGCAGCTAGCTTCAAATATCCAACACAAGTTGTTGGTATTCACTACTTTAATCCAGCTCATATTATGAAGTTGGTTGAAGTAATAAGTGCGGAACAAACTTCTCAAGAGGTATTGGAACAAGCCATAGCATACGTTAAAAGTGTTGGAAAGAAATGCATTGTGGCTAAAGATGCACCGGGCTTTATAGTAAATAGAGT
>JABDQY010000131.1 GCA_013042025.1 Bacteroidia bacterium | reverse complement strand
AAATCATACATTTTATGGTGATTTTGATAATGATGGTACTTTTACAGGTTCAGGAAATATTTTGTTTAGTCCTGGTGCTCCCTTTTCTTCGAGTGCCTCAATTTCTTTGCTGGGTAGCTCATTCTCAAGCATTGGTCAGGTTGAATTTGGTGGCAATGTGCCAATAACATTAACGGGCGGAGCAGCTACTTTTGAAGAACTTGTCATATCAAACTCTCATGCAAGTGGAATTACTGCACCAAGCTCTTGGACCATAAATAATGACTTGCTAATAAGCAGCGGATCTATCTTTAACACTGGGTCAGCTACAACTCATACCATTGCAGAAAACCTAATTAATAATGGAACATTAAATGGTCAAACATCATTAATTGAGTTTACTGGTGATACGGTTTCAGTAGATGGGGTTGGCGAAAATAGATTCGAAGACGTTAAAGTAAGTGCATCCACCTTGCTGGCTTTAAACAATGACATTCAAGTTTATTCTGACTTAATAGTTGATGGACTGTTGGATACTTCTGGATCAACAATTGAGTTTTTAGGAACGGGTGCAAGCACAATTTCTGGAACAGCTGATTCAATTGTGATGAATGAGTTAAAAACATCTAAAACAGGTGGGGCTCAAACAACACTTTCCATTCCAGTAATTATAACCGGAAATTTGGAAATGAATTCTGGTAACTTTTTAACCGACGCGACAAATCTTTTAATTATTAATGACAATGCAACAGCTTCTTCGGGAAGTGACACTAGCTTTGTAGTTGGTCCGATGAAGAAAATTGGTAATGATACCTTCGACTTTCCTCTAGGTGATTCTATAGTTTGGGCTAGACTTGGAATTAGTGCTCCAAGCTCAGTAACAGATGAATTTACAGCTCAATACCACTTTCAAGGATTTACAGACACCCTAACAATGGCGACATCACCAACTCCTGTCTTAAACAATGTAAGCAGCATGGAATATTGGACTTGTGATAGAACTGTAGGTTCATCTAACGTTAAAGTAGAGTTGTATTGGCAAAATAGATTCTTATCAGGTGTAGATTCTGTAAACGCCGACCTTGTAGTAGCAAGGTGGAATGGTACAGCATGGGAAAATGCAGGACAATCAATAGCTCAAGGCGATTTTATGGGTAGTGTAACTTCCAATACAGTTACTTCTTTTAGTCCATTTACATTAGGTTCTTTAAACTATGGATTTAATTATTTGCCTGTAGAATTTTTATCATTTGAAGCTGAATTGAACGATAACAAAACGGTTGATTTACGTTGGGAAACTGCATCAGAAATTAACAATGATTTTTTTATCATTGAGCGTAGTATTGATGGAATTGATTTTGATGAAATTGAGCGAGTTGATGGAGCAGGAACTTCTACGAAAGCACTTAGTTATAAGATTGTAGATTATAATCCTGTACTTGGGATTAATTATTATAGAATTAAGCAAATTGATTTTGATGGAAATAGCTCCTATTCCAATATTGAGTTTGTTCAAGTCACCAATAGCTTAAATGAGGTCTTAATTTACCCCAATCCTGCAAATGATGTTTTAAACATAGAGTTGAATGCCAAAAATGGTAACATCTTAGTTTATTCCCAATTGGGCATATTACTCGAATCAAGAGTTATTAAAAACGGAGTAACTTCTCTCGACATTTCAAATTACAGTTCAGGTGTTCATGTTGTAGTAATTAGTGTAGATGGGAAAAACCAAGTTTATAGATTTTCAAAGATCTAAATATTATTAATGCAGATTTTTGAAAATTATACTAAAATACTTCCTATTATACTTTCTCCGAACCAATAAGGAATATCTTCCAGGCCATTTGCTGGTTTAGTGATAATTAGGTTTGCTTTCTTTCCCTTTTGAATACTTCCAACTTCATCTTGAACTTCCATTGCAAATGAAGCATTGTAAGTTAAGGCGTTAAAAGCTTCTTCTGGAGTTAACTTCATCTGAGAACAAGCAAGTCCAAATGCAAGGTTAAGATTGCTACTAGGAGCAGAGCCAGGATTGAAGTCACTCGCAAGAGCAAGCGGGATATTCCTGTTAATTAGTTCTCTGCCGGGAGTGTATGGAATATCTAAAAATAAAGAACAAAGAGGTAATCCTGTTGCAATGGTTTTTGAGTTCTGAAGAGCGGTATAATCATCCTCTTTCATGACCTCTAAGTGGTCTACTGAGAGTGCTCCCATTTCACATGCAAGCTTAATGGCACCAAAACTGCTGAACTGGTTTACGTGCACCTTGGCTTTAAGCCCGTGCTTGTCACCAGCTTCAATTACTTGTTTCAAATCATTCAAATCAAAGTATCCAGTTTCGCAGAATATATCGATATAATCAGCAAGTCCTTCACCGGCAATTCGAGGTAGCATTTCGCTTGTAACTAAATACATGTATGCATCCTTATTATTCTTAAACTCTTCTGGTAAAGCATGAGCTCCTAGAAAAGTTGCTTTAATTGGAATTGGTGAGATTTGTTTTAATACGCGAATTACTCGCAGCATCTTCATCTCATCTTCAATTGTTAAACCATAACCGCTTTTGATTTCTAGTGCTCCTGTTCCTTGTTTCAAAGCTTGTTCTAAGCGGATTTGTGCAGCGTCGTATAATTGCTGTTCACTCATTTGTCCAAGTTTGGCTGCAGAATTCAAAATACCTCCACCTGATTCCGCAATTTCTTGGTATGTTTTACCATGAAGCCTCATGTTCATTTCACCACTTCTGCTTTCAGCAAATACTAAGTGTGTGTGAGAATCAAAATACATAGGAAGAACTAACTTGCCAGTACAATCATGTTCGGTTAGCTCTGTATTTGGGCATTCGTCCATATTCCCAAAGTCTTCTATTATTCCATTGCGGATAACTACGTATGCATTTTCCAATGTGCCTACTTCTCCTTGAGCTTTACCTTTTTTTGGAATACTAGAATTTTCAGTTATCCCAATGAGTTGTTTGACGTTTTTTAGTATGAGGTTATTCAAAATAATATTGAGCTAGTGCAATGATACGAAATCCTATTGCGATTTAAATTAGTGTATTTGTTTTTGGTGTAATGAAACCCACCTATACTTTTTTGAGTATATCATCTACTTCAATTATTTCTCCTGGTCTCATATCATTTAAATGAATGTTACCTATTCTTACTCGCACCAAACGTAAGGTGGGAAATCCGACCATCGCAGTCATCTTACGCACTTGTCTAAATTTCCCTTCTGAAATGGTAACTGACAACCAACTTGTTGGTCCATGACGTTCATCTCGAACACGTTTTAACGGTTCAAAATCGGGTGGAGGGTCTAGCCTGAATGAAGAACATGGTGATGTTAAATATGTTCTTCTTTTCAAAGCTATTTCAACACCACTTTTTATTTTGTTAATTGCCTCGTCTGTAATCAGACCGTCTACTTGGACATAATATTCTTTCTCAATGGTATTGCTTCTAATTTTTTCACTAACTCGTCCATCTGTTGTCAGCAACAACAATCCTTCAGAGTTTTCATCTAATCTACCAATTGACATAGTGCCTACGGGGAAGTTTCCCAGCTCACCTAAAAGTTTTTTATTTCTTCGTCTATTCTGATTATTAACGAACTGAGAGAGGTAGCCAAATGGCTTATGAATTATGAAGTGGTGGTGAACTTTCATTAGACGTTTAGGTTAAAGTTGTTTCAAAAAAAATGGAGTTGCTCGCACAACTCCATTTTAACGATTTAAATAGTATCTATTTCGCGAAAGCTACTGCTCTTCGTTCTCGAATTACGGTAACTTTTATTTGTCCTGGATATATCATTTCTTTCATGATTTTCTGAGAGATATCGAAAGAGAGAAGATCAGCTTTCTTATCATCTAAACTATCACTATCTACTATTACACGAAGTTCTCTTCCTGCTTGAATAGCAAACGATTTTTCTACACCATCAAAACCTAAAGCTAATTTTTCAAGATCTTGTAGTCGTTTGATGTAGCTTTCACTATCTTCTCTTCTTGCTCCTGGTCTTGATCCGCTAATCGCATCACAAGCTTGAACTATCGGAGAGAATAAATTAGTCATTTCTATCTCGTCGTGGTGAGCTCCAACTGCATTACACACTTCAGGGTGTTCACCAAATTTCTCACAAAGTTTCATACCTAATAATGCGTGAGGCATTTCACTATCGGTGTCAGGTACTTTGCCGATATCATGTAGCAGTCCAGCTCGTTTAGCTCGTTTTGCGTCTAGGCCAAACTCAGCAGCCATAGTCGCACATAGGTTAGCAACTTCTCTACTGTGTTTCAAAAGATTCTGGCCGTATGAACTTCTGAAACGCATTCTACCTACCATACGAATTAGTTCTGGATGTAAGCCATTAATTCCTAAATCAATTACCGCTTGTTCTCCATATTCAACAATTTCTTGCTCTACGTCTTTTCTCGTCTTTTCTACCACTTCTTCAATACGAGCTGGATGGATACGTCCATCTGAAACCAGACGATGAAGAGAAAGTCTCGCTATTTCCCTTCTAATTGGATCGAAGCCAGATAAGATAATTGCTTCTGGAGTATCATCTACAATTATTTCAATTCCTGTAGCTGCTTCAAGTGCTCTAATGTTTCGCCCTTCTCTACCAATAATTCGCCCTTTAATTTCGTCATTATCAATATTGAAAACTGTTACTGAGTTTTCAATTGCTTGTTCCGCAGCTGTTCGCTGAATTGTTTGAAGAATCATTCTCTTAGCATCTTTATTTGCTGATAGTTTTGCTTCTTCAATAATCATTTTTTGTTGAGCAAGTGCATCTGTTCTTGCTTCTTGAGCAACAGCATCTAACATTTTTGCTTTAGCTTCTTCCTTAGATAGTCCAGCAATTTTTTCAAGTTGATTGATTTGGTCGCTTATCTGATTTTCTAAATGCTCTTTTCGCTCATTTACGATTTCAAGCTGTTTCGATAAATTGTTTTTAACAGATTCTATTTCTTTTTCCTTCTTGGAGTTATGTTGAAGTTTAGAGTCTAAGCTTTGCTCTTTTCGTTTGATGTCATTGAATTTATCATCAATCTCTTTGTCTTTTTTTCGAGTGGCTTGTTGGTGTTCGTTTTTAAGTTGAAGGAATTTCTCCTTGGCTTCTAGCTCCCTCTCTTTTTTATAAGCCTTTGCATTCGACTCAATAGAGCGTGCTTTGCTTTCTGCTTCTTTTATAAGTTCTTCAGCTTTGCTATTGTTGTTTTTACTTGCCAGTACCCAGGACACTCCTGCACCGACGGCTAATCCGATAATTGCTGCAATAATTATAGTTGTCATTTTTATATATTTAAATGACCAGAATACGTAGAAGAATAGTCCTAAAGATCGAGCATCCGCTCAATTTGCATTAATTTACTATTTATGTTATCGTAGTTGACTTCACTTAACGAATCATCATTTGGGTTGGAAGCGAATTCTAACGCAACCATTGATAATGCATCTTGCTTGTCTTGAACCGAGAAGTTTTCAATATAAAAC
>JABDQY010000133.1 GCA_013042025.1 Bacteroidia bacterium | reverse complement strand
GAACAAGATTTGTTTGCTTGTAAGAGTGTTGAAGATATTCTTAAACTAAAAGAATCTCATGCTACTTTCTACCCCATCTATGTAAACAATATTATGCCTCAAAAAATTAGAGGTATGGAGAGTACAGAAAACGATGTTGCCGTTGAATTGTATCGGTATATTTCACATCCCGATATGGATTCCTTATATCGATTAACTCAACAAAAATTTGCAAACTTTGAAAATCATTTTGATGAACTCTCAGAAGCGAGTAAATACATTTATCACTACTTTCCAGAAGACAAGATTGAAACAATAACAACCTATTTGAGCACATTTGAATTTGGGAGCATATACAATGAAGATGAACCTTCTTTTGGTGTTGGTCTAGACATGTATATGGGACGGAATTTTGAAGTCTACGGTCTCCTAAATCCTCAAAATTTTCCTAAATATCGTGTCAACCGATTTGAACCTCAGCACATTACACCCAACTGTATTAAAAGCTACCTCAATGCTAAGGTGCCTCACAACCAAGGTAATTCGTTTATTGATTTAGCTATTTATGAAGGTAAAAAACTATATGCTATGGATTTGCTGCTGCCAGAAATGCACGACTCGCTAAAAATTGGATATCTAGCTGGACAAATAGAGTGGAACCAAGCACAGGAAAAAAACATTTGGTCGTACTTGGTTGAAAAAGAGCTATTGTTTAGCACAACTAAAAGTGACTTTCAGCAACACTTTTTCAATGATGGTCCTTTCACTACACCTTTTGGTAATGAAAGCAGCCCAAGAGCAGGTGCTTGGGTAGGATGGCAAATTGTAAGAAGCTACATGAATAGAAATAAGCATATCACTCTTTCAGAATTGATTAAAAACCAAGATCACAATGCTATCTTTCAAGCTTGTGGCTATCGTCCTTAATTTTTAAAAAAGAAGTACTCCCCTCTAGGACTTATAACTGTTCGAGGTATTTGGGTGGAATTTTCAAATATGTCATACCCTTTTTTAAGTTGATCCCAAAACTTATGTAACTTAAAATCGGAATGTTGCTTTTTAATTAGCTCCATATTGGTATCTGACAAACGAGCCGGAAAAATATGAATTGGTATTTCTTCTTGGCCGGTATGTTTTGCCTGAACGCAGAATACATAAAGCTCTTTAATCCATTCGTCTGTAATTGGAATGCAACCAATCGTTTGACATCCTCCATGAATAAAAATCATACCTCCTGGCTGATATGGGTCTCCCAAAATGCTATCGCTCTTGTTCGGATAGCTTACTTTTAAAGATAAAAAGTACTCACTGTTTGGGTTGAACTTACTCATTGTATATACTCCCTCAGGAATTTGCTTATCTCCTTCTTTCCTTTTTGGACCTAATTCACCCACGTTGTTACAAAACTTATAGGTTGCAACTAAGTTGTATTTACTTTCATCCCTATTTTTTGCCCAAACCTCTAAGTCTTCTTCAAATTTAAATGCACGAATAAATACATCGTACTTGTACGGATTTACTCCAGCAGATTTGAGTTTTCCGTTGGCAGGATTCCAGGAGTCTCTAAATGCTTCAAAAACTCGATTAAAATCAAGTTGTTTTTCTTTAAAACTAGGTTCTTCTGTTGTTTTAAATGCCATTAGCGGAATTAGGATAAGAATAATGTACTTTATCATTTCGAATCGTGCAAATTTCTATATTTCTATTGTGTTTTAATCCACTTAATTGCAAAAGATTTGTTATTAGTGACTATTTCAATGAAGTAGCTCGCATTTACCAACAACAAATCTTCACTAGAAATCTGGTAACTAAACGATGTTTCTACGACCTTTCTTCCAGCCATATCCCTAATTATAAGAACGTTATATTGACTCGCCTCATTGATTTCAAATGATTGTTCTTTCAAGCTAATCTTAAAAGGGAATTTACTTTCTACTAATCCAGGAACTCGAGCAGTACTGGCTAAATACAAATTGGGACCAACAATTAACTTTTCATCCGATACAAAAACATTACTTTGAATATCTGGGCTGAAAGAAATGGCTTCTTTCTGGGAGAAATGCCCAAAATCAAATGAAGTGTGGGTTCCGCTAAAAAAGT
>JABDQY010000112.1 GCA_013042025.1 Bacteroidia bacterium | reverse complement strand
CTCTACGACTCTTAACCATAACAGAAGGCATCACATTATTTAATGCTTTCTTCCAAGTTTCGATTCCAGCTTCTTCTTCTACTTTTTGATCAACAATATCAATTGCATCATAAAATATTTTACGAGCTTTCTCCTTCTTACCTTGTAACATCATGTTATTGATGAACTTAGATACCAAAATATCGTTGTATCTTGGATCAGGAACTATCTCTCTTTTTCTAGCTTTTGACTTTCTCATTATTTCTTAGGTCTTTTAGCACCGTACTTACTTCTTCTTTGTGTTCTACCTTCAACACCCGCGGTATCCAAAGCACCACGTACAATATGATATCTAACTCCTGGCAAATCTTTTACTCTACCACCTCTTACTAGAACTATACTATGTTCCTGTAGATTGTGGCCTTCACCTGGGATATAAGCATTCACTTCATTACCATTTGTTAACCTTACTCTAGCTACTTTTCTCATAGCTGAATTTGGTTTTTTGGGAGTGGTTGTGTAAACCCTTGTGCACACACCACGTCTCTGTGGGCAAGAATCTAGAGCTCTAGACTTGCTTTTCTTGGTGAGCTGCTTTCTCCCCTTCCTTACTAACTGTTGTATTGTAGGCATATATTTTTGTCCAATTTCTAAAAAGGTCTGCAAAAGTAGTATTTATAAATAAGTTTACAAGCGGTTTCACAAAAAAATATGGAATAATTTCAATGCACTTCTACAAGCCAAAAAAATATTCCTTAAACCCCAGTAAAATCAACACTTTAATTCGTTTTGAAGTATTGTATATTAACATTAATGTTGTAGCAATAAATGATAAGGCACATTTCTTTCAATGAAATAGACTTTGATAAATGGGACAAGCTTGTATCTAGTTCTCAAAATGGTGAGATATTTTGCTTTTCTTGGTACCTGTCAAACTTTTGTGAATGGGATGCCATAGTTCTTGACAATTATTCAGGAGCAATTGCCTTACCTACTAAATCCAGATTTGGATTTAGAACTGTTTTTCAACCAGCATTTATTCAGAAATGTATTTGGTTTGGGAAAGAAGCAAATCAAAATGATATTGAATCTCTACTCAAGAAGAATTACTCGAGAATCCATTTCAATACCAATTTACCTTTTCTCAGATTCAAGCAAAGAGATAACTTCGTTCTTCCTCTCTCCCTTAATGAAGATGAGTTAAGATCAAATTTCCAAAGTGCTCTACGACGAAATTTAAGACATGAAAAGAGTTTACAGGTTAAGAAGGGACACATAAATTCTGTTTATCAATGCTATAAGGATCAATATGGTCATTTAGATAATGCTATTAATGAACAAGAGTTTAAGGCATTAGAAGATCTTATGAAACAACATCCTGATGTTATCGAATCTTTAGAAGTCTACAATAAAGATGAACATCTTGCTAGTTTATTATATTTATCTAACAAACAACACAAAAGAATCCATTATATAATGGGTGCACCTACTCAAAATGGAAGGAAGCAAAATGCAATGGCAAAAGCTCATCTTCACGTTATGAAATTACATTTGGAATCTGATTGGGTCTTTGATTTTGAAGGGAGTTCAATACCTTCTGTTGCAAAATTTTATCAAAAATTTGGAAGTTTGAATGAACCTTTTTTTGAAATTGAAGAGAATACAGGCTTATTATTTTCTCTTGTACATTGGACCTATAAAAGGTTTAAAAGGTCATAAGTTAATGGCGTTTCAGATGTAAATCCTTCACCAAACTCTTTTTCAATAGCACCTCCAAATTCTCGTGCTCTCGACTCAATAAAACTCAGAAATTTCTTTGAACTGATTAACGTTGTTTCTTCCTTAGATTCTGGATTGTAAAACTGGGTCTTATAAGCAAGGACACTTTTCATCTTAGTTTCAAACTCATTTGTAATATCAATTACAAAATCAGGACGTATATGATAATACTGTATATAATGGAACAGATGAGGTGGTCTCCAATTTTCTTGTAAGACACCATTTTCATACGTTTCTATCTTGCTTAAACCTGCAAGAAAGGCCGCTTGTTTAACCAGTTCAGCACCTTTAGGATGATCTATATGCCGATCTTTTATCGCATTAGCGAAAACAATAGATGGTCTATATTTTCTAATTACTTGAATTACTTTAAGGAGATTTGACTTATCAATTGTAAACCATCCGTCTCCTAAATCTAGATTTTCTCGAACATCTAAATTTAGCACTTTTGACGATTCTTCTGCCTCACTTTTTCTAGTTTCAGCAGTTCCTCTAGTTCCTAATTCCCCTTTAGTTAAGTCGACAATCCCAATACTTTTACCCAGCTTCTTCATTTTCACTAAGGTTCCTGCACATGATAATTCTACATCATCCGGATGAGCTCCAAAAGCCAATACATCTATCTTCATTTATTCTTGAACAAAATTATGTTACTCTAGTTTTGCGTTTTTTATTATATACTCAATTTGATAGTCTTCTATTGGATCAAATTTAGTATCAATATCAGCGTCATACATTTTAGCCCACATTCCGTAGAACATCGTACTTGCACTACCTCTGTATTTCTTTAAAATTTCGTACGTGGTATTTCCAGTTTCTCTATGTATTAATTTAATCAAGAGTTTCCCCTGTGACCTTGACAACTTTTTAAGTTGCTCTTTAAATTCATCCAATATAGCATCCTCGGTGGCTTTTATGTATTTCTTCTTGGCCTTTTTGGTGGTAAGTTGATTAAGGTTATCTTCCATCATTTGAAGTCTTAAAGCGGCAAGCTTAGCATAAGGCATTACCCTTTTTACATTCCTAACTAACTTTAAATACTTTTCTTTTTCTTCTTTCGAGTTAAATTCTTTAAGTATAAACTCGTCGAATGAATATACCAAAAATGTATCCCCATCCATTATAACTCTTCTTGCAATAAAGGCAGAGTCTACATGAGCTGTTTGAGCCATTGAAGAAAAGCTTGTGATTAGAATAAGAAGTAATAATGCCTTTTTCATATGAATATTAGTTTCAAATAACGTGCCATTAGTTTAATATATCAGCCAATATTTGTTTAGATTTTATTTGTCGGTTCTTAGTTATATGAATTTTATAATACATTAGAATAGCATCTAACGCTTCTTTCCGCTCTTTAGAAGTGAAACTTGAAGATTGCTTTTCAAGCATCGCCTCGCTAAAAATCCTAGAAGATATTTCTGAAATCTTGTGTTGTCCACTGGACAGCTCATAAACACCTTCTTCTAAATTTAGGTAAGGGGTTGTTGGAGAATAACTACCCTGTGGTTGAACTCCTAGGTTCACTGTAAGCTTTGCCAAAAATTGTATTGGAAACATCCCTAAATGTTCTTCATTCTCTAATTTGATTACTTGATTTTCAATAAAATCAAACAAATCATGTTCAAAATGTTCTTCAATCAAACATTGATTTAAAACTTCCACAAGAAAAAGTGCAATGGTCTTTTTTACGATGCTTTCATGAATGTTGACCAAAAGATGAAGTGTTTTCATCTCTTTTACTCTATTGATTCCTGCATTAGGTTTGTCATAAACATCCAAGTCTAAAAGAGACAAGGGCTGAATCATTGCAGGCTTAATTGCAGACTTCTTTCGTTTAACACCTTGCAGCATATAAGTTCTAACACCAAGTTCACGTGTATACATTTTGCTAATTACACTCGTTTCACTGTAATTAGTATTGCGTAATACAATTGCTTTTGTTTTTGCTAACATTTATCGAACTAGAAGTAGCTTACTTACAAGAGCATCTTCGTCATCTTTATTTGCAGAAAATATAAGATAAACACCTGTTTGAGGTCTTTCTCCGTTAAAATTTCTTCCATCCCAAACGGCAGTACCACCTGTTGCAACTAATTCATAAACAACTCTCCCAGCTACATCCGCTATTTTAACCGTTGCATCTTCAGGTAAACCTGTTATGGTTATCACACCGTCATAATTACTATGGACTGGATTGGGGAACACAATGGTATTTTCATGTAAATTAGAAGCTTCGGTTGCATCTCCTCTAAAAGAAGCAATTCCACATTCTGTTCCAAAAAATACTTCACCCGTTTTTGGAACTATGCCAATACAGATGACCTTATTACAGGGAAGAGGACTATTTTTTGTTGTCAGATGTTGTTCAACGGCTGAACCATCCTCTTTCACCAACCATGCTCCATTATTGGTGGCAATCCACTTTCTGTTTGCACCATCTATTTTTATATCATTAATTACTTCTGTCCCCAATAAAAAACCAATATCTTCTCCGTCATCGATAATTATTTGTTGAGCATCTGCATTTGGGCCTCCTTCAAACACCAAACTCGGATTATAAAAAATTGCAACTCCTTCCTCAGTGCCGACCCAAATTTCTCCATCTTTATCAAGAGCAATTGCTAGTACGTTATTATTGGGCAAATCTCCCTTGTTTATTCCCGAACTTAATATGCGGTGTTTCACAGTTCCATTGCCATTTTCTCGTGCAACCATTATTCCTTCTCCACTGCTTCGAGGTACAATTGCCCAAATGTTGTCGAATTCATCAACAATCATTTCCCCAAGTTTCTTTGTAGTTACATTAAAATCTTCCCAATTTCCATTTGGTCTTTTAACAACTAAAGCCCTTTCGGTCTCATAGTTAGATACCCATAAATTCCCTTTACTATCTTTTCCCATTCCAAAGGCAACATCGGCATCCCCAGGAGCTGTACTTATTGCACTATTAGTGTGGTCATATTTGGCAACAGGGTTTCCGTCAACAAACTGTACTAACCCTGATCCAAAACTTCCTATCCAAACTTCATCTAAACTTTTATCAATGTAGATATTCGTTAAATCAAGCATATTACCTACAAAAGGATCGTTATCCTTCTTATTGGTCCACTTTCCATCTTCGTATAAGTAATATCCGTATCCTATGTAAAACGGAGAATATGCTGAGGTATGTCCACCAGAAGTAACCCACATCTTGTTTCCTTGACCTACCATATCATAGCAATTAATTCCAAATGGACCTTGTGGAGTAGTCCAAGAATAAGCTCCCGATGGAGTTCTTTTAACTAAACCTGAATAGAAACCTCCAGACCACAAGTTACCTTGGAAATCCAAAGTTGCGAAGTATTTGAAATTTTCTGTAATTTCTTCCTTTAGGTTATTCTCATCGATTGTCATTACTCCCAACCATCGACATACAACCAATTTAGATTGGCTAACCTTTAAGCTTTTATAGTCTTTTTTTACACCTGCCTCAATTGGACTAAAATTACCATTGTATCCGTATAAAATGCTATCGTTAACAAAATAAAGTATATCATTAAATTCTTGAAGCAAAAAAGCGGAGTCAAAAGCCCCTTTTGTTTTCCAACTTGTGAAGTTTTTAAGATTGACCAATTCATCATCGGCAGGAGCAAATTTTAAACCTTCAATAGTTCCTAAGAATAGACTGTCATTGTGCTTCGCGATTGAATTTATAGATAACTTTGTTCCATTACTTCCTAAATTCTGAAAATCATCCACAACATCTTCTTTCTCAATATCAAAAACAACAAATCCAAAGCTTGTAGCTACATAGATTAGGTTATCATAAATTTTCACGTCATTTATGTTTTTTTGACCAACGATAGAAAAATTATAAATATCTGGAAGATTGATAATAGTGCCATCTTTTAGAATATCAATATTGGTATTTTCATACGCCAATACAAGTGTATTGTATTCTTTAGAATAAGCGATATAAGCTACCTCTGTCTCAGAAAAACCATCGACCTTAGTAAGTAGCGTTACTTCTCCACTTTTAAGATCAAACGTGTACACCCCCTGCTCCGCTAAAACATAAAGTTGTTTCTCGGTTTCAATAATTTGTCGAACACTATTATAAGGTAAATGCATTCTCCATGTACCAATTGGAGTATTATCTTGTGCTTTTGCTCCTATAGCAAGAAAAATTATCAAACAGAAATTTAAGATGTATTTCATTCGTATCCTTAGGCAAATCTAACGATAACAAATAGGGTTTTCTTACATCCTTTCATAAAAATGGTATTAAAATGTAATTAGTAAATCAACGATACTAAATTTGCCAGAAGAATGGCAAATAAGATTGAGAATAAACCATTGGTTAAAATTCGGCAAAAATCACGTGTCAAGCCAGATTGGCTAAAGACTCAGATTCCTGGTGAAGGAAAATATTCTGAAATGATTAAGTTGGTTAAAGAAAATAAGCTTCACACAATTTGTGAAAGTGGTAAATGTCCAAATATAGGAGAATGCTGGGGTGTTGGAACAGCAACTTTTATGATTGGTGGAAATACTTGTACACGAAGCTGTCAGTTTTGCAATGTAGCAACTGGTAAGGGAGATGTGCTTGACAGCTTAGAACCTTTTAAAATTGCTCAATCAATTAATATCATGTCCATTAAACATGCTGTTATTACAAGTGTTGATCGAGATGATTTAGAAGATGGTGGAAGTAACCACTGGGCCAAAACAGTTAATTCCATTCGTGAATTTAATCCAACTACAACATTAGAAACATTAATTCCCGACTTTCAAGGGAAAACAGATCAATTAGATACGATTATTGCCGTTCATCCGGAAATTGTTTCTCACAATATTGAGACCGTTGAACGATTATCACGTGAAATCAGGATCCAAGCCAAATATGAGCGTTCACTTTTTGTGCTCCAATATTTGAAGGACAACGGAATGAAAACTAAAAGTGGCATTATGTTAGGTATGGGTGAAACTCAAGAAGAAGTACTTCAAACTATGAAAGATTTGAGAAATGTAGGTGTTGAGATAATAACACTTGGTCAATACATGCAGCCTACTCCGCGACATTTAAAGGTTGCAGAATATATCCATCCTGATCAATTTGCTTTTTACAAAGAGAAAGGAATTGAAATGGGATTTGAATACATCGAAAGTGGTCCATTAGTACGTAGCAGTTATCATGCAGAGCAACACCTAAAATAAAATGGATCCGCAATTTTATCGGGAATATTACACACTGGAAAGAAGCCATTGGTGGTTTACTGCTCGTCTTGAAATTCTGGAAGGTGTATTGAAAAAATGGATTCTAAACGCTAAACCTAAAACACTAAATATTCTAAATGTTGGCGTAGCAACTGGAGCAACAAGCGAAATGTTATCCAAATATGGAAATGTAGTTTCAGTAGAATATGATGAAGAATGCTGCAAATTTCTTAAAGAGAAAACGGGTATTGAAGCTATAAACGCTTCATTAACGGAATTACCATTTGAAACAGATACGTTTGATTTAGTGTGTGCCTTTGACGTTATTGAACATATTGAAGATGATAAACTTGCTATATCAGAAGTAAACCGTGTGTTAAGAAAAGACGGACACTATTACATCACAGTTCCTGCATTTCAGTTTTTATGGAGCAACCATGATGTTGTAAATCATCATTATAGAAGATACACAAAACGAAACTTAAACTCCTTATTTTCAAGCTTCAAGATAACGTATAGCTCCTATTTTAATTTTTGGTTATTCTTTCCTATTGCAATGGTTAGATTCGTTTTAAATCTTCTTCCAAAAAGTAAGAACAAGCAATCAAGTGGTTCAGATAATGAAGTTTTAAGTTCATCTGGATTACTCAACTCAATAGTGAAGTTTATTTTCAAATCAGAAAGACATTTCTTACGTCAAGGAATACGATTTCCGGTTGGGGTATCTATAATGTCAATTGGAACCAAAAAATGAAATGACGAAGGAAGACATTAAATATTGCCTTCTACTTTTCATTTCTGTAATTCTATCCTACTTCCAACTTTCATTTTTCATCTTCAGTACAAAATGGGATAACCTAAGTGCCTTCTTCCCTTATAAGTATACAGCTAGCAAATGGTGGTTAAGTGGTATACTTCCATTATGGGACCCCTATCAAAATCTCGGATATCCAATGCATGCTAATCCTCAAGGTTTTGTGTGGTATCCCATAACTTGGATTTTAAACTTACCAAGTGGCTACTCTCTTTATTCCTTAAATTTAGAAACCGTACTTCATGTGGTAATTGCTTCAATAGGAATGTATTTCCTCGCAAAGTGGTTGAAAATGAAACCTTCAACAGCCTTTCTTGCTGGTCTTACGTATGGGCTTTCTGGTTTTATTATCGCTTCAAATCATATGGTAGGATTTACAATTGGAGCAGCTTGGCTTCCATGGGCAATATATTCACTTCTACTAGTTCTTAATAAACCAACAATTAGAAGTGTTTTCCTGTTGGCTATAGTTTGTTATTTGCAGATTACTGGAGCTTACATTGCATTTACAATACTTCTATTCTACATTTTTCTTTTTCTGATTGTACAACACATTATTCTAAACTGGAAATTGAAAGCTCATTTGAAACAAGTTACAGGAAGGTTGGCAATTTCTCTTATCCTCATTTTGATTTTAAGTTCTCCTTACCTCTTCAGCATTTATGACTCCCTTGAATATTTTTCAAGAGCAAAAGCATTGGATTATGATATTGAAAACTACGCACGCAACTTTAACTGGCAGTGCTTTCAGTCTCTTTTTGCTCCTTATATTAATTCAAGTAAAGCAGGTTTTGAAGGTGTAGATGTAAGTTTATCCAATATATACATTGGCATTATTCCACTACTATTTTTATTTCTGTCAATAAGCAGCAAAAAACTAAAGTTGAATAAGCTCTATCTACTAGGGATTGCAGTCGCTTTACTCTTAGCACTAGGAATACATACTCCAGTGCATTACTGGTTTGCTCAAATACTGCCTGGTTTTAATCTCTTTAGACATCCTTATTTATTTACGCTATACTTCACTTTATTGTCCATACTAGTTGCCTTTAAGCTTGTTGATTCAATAAATGAACAGTCTATACCTTTTATACGTAAAGTACTGGGATACGGGCTTATACTGCTTGGATGCATATGGTTATTTAGCTTTATAAAAGCTGAAAAGAGTGACTTTATCAGTTTTTTTAAAGAGTTAGCACAATTGCCAGAGAAAACATCTTACACACGATTCTTCCATGCGTTTATCCAACTGAGTGTTTCTTTAATTCTTTTGACTGTGCTATTTGTCAAGGCGAAGAACTTAAATACTTTCACAAAAGTTCTTCCTTTACTTATTTTTATTGATCTGTTTATTGCCATTCAATTGAATGGCCCTACAAACATGTATTACAACATTCCGTTTGGTAAAATCAATCAAAACTTAGGAAAGCTTTCTAATGCTGGTTTAACGAATCAAGAGTTTGATACTCCTTTGGCGTCATTGAGCAATAACAAGATTCAATCACAGTCCGGATTTTGGGTAAACTTAAATACCTATCAAAGAACCACAGGAACGGACGGATATAATCCATTTGTTTTTAGCTCATTTGAGGAATTAAAAGAATCACTAGAATTTGATTCATTATCTAAACAAGGCATATGTTACTTGGATGATTCAAATGGGCAAATAAGCCAATTAAATCTTGATTATAATGCCTTTGGAATAGAATGCACAACAGATATAAATTCACGCCTATATTTAAATCAAAACTATCATCACAATTGGAAGGTATACATTAACGATAAAGAATACTCGCTTGAAAAAACAGATTTAGGATTAATGTCCGTGCAACTTCCAACAGGACGGCAATCGGTTGAATTCCGATATGGGTCTAAAAAAGTATCAATACTGGCTCTAATTTCAGTAGCCACTTTCTTAATTATTATAGTTTACCTAACAC
>JABDQY010000124.1 GCA_013042025.1 Bacteroidia bacterium | reverse complement strand
GAAGTAAATTGATCAAACGTATCCTAAATATAATAGGATCGTTTATAGAATATTCAAGTTTTGAAAGGAGGGGAGTTTTCGCCCTCCTTTTTATTTTATTTCTTTTTCTAGGTTACTACTTTGTTCGATCTAACATTTCTTATACAAAGATGCCATTGGATGAGGATGCATTGGCGAGTTTTCAAGAACAGTTAGATAAAAAACTAGGCGAACGACCCACTTATGAAAATAAAATAAGCCAATACACTAAAAAAGAGAATAGTAAAATTGCACTTCAATTGTTTAATCCAAATTTTGATAGCCAAGAGGAGTTAATAAATAAAGGTGTTCCAGCCAGGATTGCTCAAAACATAGTGAATTATAGAAGTAAGGGAGGAGCTTACAAATCGAAAGAAGATTTATTGAAGCTTTATAGTATTACTGATGTTCAATATGCCAAATTAGAGCCATTTATTGCTATCCCAATTACCCAAGCAGAGCGTTTTACAAAGGATGTTCAAAATACACCTCCTGTTAAGCTCGAAATTATTGATTTAAATAGTGCATCTCTATCGGAACTTAAAAGAATACCCGGTATTGGAGATGTTCTTAGTGAACGGATAATTAGGTATCGAAGAAGTCTAGGTGGATTTAATTCTCTAAGTCAGCTAGAAGAGGTATATGGGCTTCGAGAAAACTTACAAGTTGACGCATCCACTTACTTCTCGCTTGATAGAAGTAAAATATTGAAAATTAAGATAAATACTGCAGATTTTAAGTCCATATTAAGGCATCCTTATTTGGACTATAATGAAACGAAGGCGATTATAAATTACATTGAGCAACATGGTGCAATATCCTCATTATCAGAGTTTAAAAATTTGCATATTTTCAGAGATAAAGATGTTGATAGAATTTTACCCTATTTAGACCTAAACTAATTTCATTTCTGCTCGTTCATGTAATATTATTGCACCCATCAAATTATTAAATTAATGAACTTTAAGCCTTCCGAAACTGAAACAATGATTCGCCAAATGGCGAGAGATTTTGCTGAGAAACATATCAGACCTCATTTAATGGAATGGGATGAAAGCCAAACGTTCCCCGTAGAGTTATTTCATAAGATGGGAGAACAAGGATTTATGGGGGTTCTTGTTCCTGAAGAATATGGAGGATCGGGATTTGGTTACAATGAATATGTTGCTGTAATTGATGAAATATCGCAGGTATGTGGTTCAATAGGACTATCAACAGCTGCTCATAATTCTTTATGTACTGGTCATATTTTATATTTTGGAAGTGATGAGCAAAAGAAAAAATATTTGCCAAAACTAGCTTCCGGTCAATGGATTGGTGCATGGGGATTAACCGAACCAAACACGGGTAGTGATGCTATGCGTATGAAATGCACGGCTAAAAAAGTTGACGGAGGATGGATATTAAATGGAGCTAAGAGCTGGATTACTCATGGTATTTCTGGCAATGTAGCTGTTGTTTTAGCAAGGAGTGGAGAATTATTGGATAGCAGAGGAATATCAGCATTTATTGTAGAACGAGGAACAGAAGGGTTTAAAGCAGGAAAGAAGGAAAACAAACTAGGAATGCGTGCTTCAGAAACGGCAGAATTGATTTTTGACAATTGTTTCATTCCAGATGAAAACTTAATGGGTAATGAAGGGGAAGGCTTTATTCAAGCAATGAAAATTTTAGATGGTGGTAGAATTTCTATTGCAGCACTATCGTTAGGTATCGCCAAAGGTGCATTCAAAGCTTCATTGAAGTACAGTAAAGAAAGAGAACAATTTGGTCAACCTATATCAAATTTCCAAGGAATAAGCTTCAAATTAGCAGATATGGCAACTGAGATTGAAGCTGCTGAATTACTTATAAATCAATCGTCTTATCTTAAGAACAATAATATACCAATGACAAAAGAGAGTGCAATGGCGAAGTATTATGCTTCAGAAGTTGCAGTAAAGGCTAGTACCGAGGCGATACAAATTTTTGGTGGAAACGGATATACCAAGAACTATCCAGTTGAAAAATTCTATAGAGACTCAAAGCTATGTACAATAGGTGAAGGGACTTCAGAAATTCAAAAATTGGTAATTTCACGACAGATTTTAAAATAAGGTTCTTGCAATAAGAAAAAATAACTATTTTTGCACTCCATTTTTAGAAATGCTATTAATAAATTTAAAAGAAACGGACACGATCGATAAGGCTTTAAAGAAGTACAAGAAGAAGTTTGAAAAAACTGGTGTCATCAAGCAATTAAGAGAAAGACAGCAATTTACTAAGCCTTCTATTAAAAGAAGAAAGCAAGTAATTAAGGCTAAATATAAAGAGCAACAAAATAGCTCTTCAAAATAGGCTTTACGCAAGTTTTCTTTTCCGAATTATTTGCATTAACTTGGCACTGGATTGAGTGTTGAGTTCCCATATAAAAACAATTTTTTATCGTATTTAAGAGTACTCAAGAATTATTCAGAGCATACTCAAATTGCATACATAAATGATGTAGAGCAATTTTTTTCATTTTTATCTCAACCAAATTCAACCGATTTCATTTCAAGTTTGTCATCTCGCGTAGTGCGAAGATGGGTAAGAGAACTGGCGGAAAACAACATTGGTGCAAAATCGATTCACCGTAAAGTTAGTTCACTAAAAACATATTCATCATTTCTCTTTAAGGAACAGCACATAAATCATCCTGTTTCAATAGAGGTGCAATTACCGAAGGCCAAGAAAGCTATTCCTACCTATGTTAAAGAAAATGAATTAAATAATCTTTTAGATCAATTGGAGGCGGATGCAACCACCTATGATGATTATTTGAACTTCATGATTTTGTCCATGTTTTATCATACCGGGATAAGAAGATCGGAGTTGATAAACTTAAAAAACAGTGATTTAAATATTGCTCAACAGCAGTTAAAAGTAATTGGTAAAGGAAATAAAGAAAGAAGAATTCCAATCACTGAAGAACTCGTTCGACAAATGGATGTTTTTAGCCGTATAAAATCGGAAGAAGGTGTTGTATCTAATTTTATTTTTTGTAATTTCGAAGGGAAGAAATTGGCAGCTAAGTGGGTATATAACATGGTAAATAGGCTTCTTTCCTCAACATTTGTTGACAAGAAAAGCCCGCACATTCTAAGACATAGTTTTGCAACTCACTTACTTCAAAACGGAGCAGATATAAATTCAATAAAAGAATTACTCGGTCACAGTAGTTTAAGTGCAACTCAAATTTATGCTCACAACGATATAACGCAACTCAAGAAAGTATATAAAAAAACTCATCCTTTTTCAGATTAAAGAAACTAAAAATAGCAATTATGAACACACAAATTCAATCAATACATTTCAAAGCAGATAGTAAATTAAAAGAATACATAGAAAAGAAGTTAGATAAACTAAATAAGTTCTATGATGGAATAATTGACGCACAGGTTTACTTAAAAGTTGAGAATACATCGCTAAAAGAGAATAAAATTGTTGAAATCAAAATTAACGCGAAACATAGAAGCTTTATTCAAACAGAAGTTGCCAAATCATTTGAAGCAGCTACAGACGTTGCAGTTGACGCACTAAAACGTCAGGTAAAACGCTTTAAAGACAAGGTAGAAGCACACTAAAACAAGTCTCTAAAATTCTCCATTCTAGCAGGCTAGAATATTTATTTTATTTTTTTATTAAAGGGGTTTGAACTCTAGAAAAAATGTGTACCTTTGCCCACCTTAAAAACAAGTGGGTGTAGAAAACCGTATAGTTCTTTCACACAACTCCTTGATTATAAGTTAATTGCCATCTTAGCTCAGTTGGTAGAGCAGCTGATT
>JABDQY010000103.1 GCA_013042025.1 Bacteroidia bacterium | reverse complement strand
GGAAAGGGAGGAAGTCCATTGGAACAATTGAGGAGTACTTTATTTCACGATTAAACATTGGAGATAGCTTTATTTTTGCTGGCCAGAGGCTTGAACTAATTAGGGTTCAGGGACTTATAGCAAGTGTTATTCCTTCAAAAAAGCGTTCTGCAGCTATACCTTCTTGGGTTGGTGGACGAATGAGTTTGAGCTCGGAAATTGCAGAAATGCTTCGCAAAGAATTCCATCATTTATTGGGAGATAATTTAAACAGAGAAGGTAAAAAAATACAAAGTTTACTGGAGATTCAAAATCAACTATCAGCTGTTCCACAACCAGATGAACTGCTTATTGAATATTTGGAAGACGAAGAAGGACATCACGTATATGTGTATCCGTTTGAAGGAAGAATGGTGCACGAAGGCATTGCATTACTCTTGGCATACCGCATAAGCAAGATGACCAAGCTTACATTGTCATTGGGAATGAATGACTATGGTTTTGAATTACTAAGCGACCAGCCAATTCCGTTGATGGAGGCATTGGAAGAAGACTGGTTTGCAACAAAAGGGTTACTCGATGATATTCAAAACAGTAGTAATATGACTGCATTGGCTGGTAAGAAGTTTAGAGAGATAGCTGCTATTGCGGGATTAACTTTTAAAGGGTATCCAAACAAGCAAACAAAAGAACGTCATTTACAAAGCCATTCACAATTGTTTTTTGATGTATTTAGTGATTTTGAACCTCATAATTTATTACTACAACAAGCATATGAGGAGGTGTTGTATTATCAATTGGAAGCAAACAGAATACGAAAAGCATTGCAAAGAATTGAGACTCAAGAAATAGTAGTTAAGTATTTGAAGCGACCATCACCTCTTTGTTTTCCGTTGTTGGTCGACAGCATGAATCGTGATAAAATAAGTAATGAGAGTATGGCAGATCGCGTAAAAAGGATGCTGGAGCAATAAAGACCGATAACCAGATCTTATACTAGCAAAAAGAAGGATATTCATTAAATTTGCAACATGAGAGGATTGAGAAATTTATTATTAGTTGCAGTTGGTTTAACTATTCTAGGAGTTGTAAGTTGTAAGGAGAACGTAGAAATGTCTCCAGATAAGGCAACATTAGCATTTAGGTTAACGGATGCACCTTGTGATTATGATAATTTATTTATTGACGTACAAGGAATAGAAATTCATTCCGATTCGAACGGATGGGAGAGTTTAACCCCTTTTAATTCAGGTGTTTACGATATTCTTGAATTAACCAACGGTTTGGATACTTTACTATGCCAAGTAGATTTACCTGCCGGCACCGTTTCTCAAATCAGGTTAATGTTGGGTGAAAACAATTCGCTTGTTACAGGAGGTACTTCATACGACCTTAAAACTCCTTCTGCTCAGCAAAGTGGTCTTAAATTAAACTTGCACAAAGAATTACTTGCAGGTACATCTTACACAGTTTGGTTAGATTTTGATGCATGTAAATCTATTGTTCAAAAAGGAAATGGAGGGTATAGCTTAAAGCCAGTAATTAGAGTGTTTTCTGATTCTACTGATGGCAAACTTAAAGGTGTTATCATGCCAGATACAATTTCTACACAGGTACATGTAATACAGAATAGCGATACAATAACAAGTATCCCAAATAATGATGGAAGCTTTGTTGTTTGTGGATTAGATGGTACATACGATGTGCTTGTTGAGTCTTTCCATACTAATTATAATGATAGCATGATATCTAGCGTTTCAGTTGGTTTTGGCGAAATTGTTGATTTGGATACAGTAAGACTTCAATAGACTCTTTAAATTCATTATGGTCTAACAAAACGTGGACAACCCAATGGGTTCTTAGTCTTAATCTAAACACGTCAGATACTACATTTGTTGGGTGAACATTCAGCTTACTAAACCGCTTGTCGTTTTTGATCTTGAAACTACAGGCATTCAAATCGCTACTGATCGTATTGTAGAAATATATTGCATCAAAATTCAACCCGATGGTAGTGAAGAACACTTACATCAAGTGCTTGATCCAACCATACCAATTCCTCCACAAGTATCGGAAATTCATGGTATCTGGGATAAAGACGTAGTGGGTAAGCCAACGTTTAAAGCTTTTGCTTCGGAACTAAATGCCTTCTTAGGTGATTGTGATTTCGGCGGATTTAATAGCAATCGATTTGATTTCCCGCTATTAGCAGAGGAGTTTTATAGAGCAGAGATTAATTTCGATACTTCACGAAAATTCATTGATGCACAGCGAATATTTCATAAAATGGAACCTCGAAATTTAACTGCAGCATACAAAAAGTATTGCAATAAAGATCTAACTGATGCTCATTCAGCAAAAGCAGACACTGTTGCAACTTGGGAGATAATTAAAGCACAAGTTGATCATTACGACGAATTAGAAGGGAATATTGACTTTTTAAATGCATTTAGTGGTGAAAGCGAGTTTTTTGATTTTGCTAGAAGAATTAAAAGAGGAGAAGGAGGGGTAGCATATTTCAACTTTGGAAAATACAAAGGTCAAAAAGTGGTGGATGTCTTCAAAGCAAATCGTGGATATTATGATTGGATGATGAAAGGAGATTTTCCAGAAAACACTAAGCAAGTTATTACCAAATTGGCTTTGGAAAGTAGGAATGCATAAGACTTCAAGAATTTAAAGATATTTGCGACCAATGGAATTAGCCGAGCATCATAGCTTAGAAGATTTAAGAAATCTGGTATCTAGTAGAGAACGCATTTCACTCTCTGCTGCATCAAAAGAAAGAATTAATAAATGTCATGCGTATTTAATTAACAAAGTTGAAAAAGATGGCCCACCTATTTATGGCATTAATACAGGTTTTGGTTCTTTGTGCAATACCGAGATTGATAAAAAAGATTTAATACAACTTCAAATAAATTTACTTCGTTCTCATGCCTGTGGTACAGGGGAGTTTGTTCCAAAAAAGATTGTTAAACTTATGCTGCTGTTAAAAGCTCAAAGTTTGAGTTACGGACATAGTGGTGTTCAATTGGCAACAGTAGAAAAGCTTCTTGAGTTTTATAATAATGATGTGATTCCAGTTGTTTATGAGCTGGGAAGTTTAGGTGCTAGTGGAGATTTGGCTCCATTAAGTCATCTTGCATTACCCTTAATTGGTGAAGGAAAGATATGGGAAGGGGATAATCAAGTAGATGCACGGAAAAGTAATCTCAAGCTTGGACCTAAAGAAGGTCTTGCATTAATAAATGGAACACAATTCATGCAAGCGTATGGGGTGCAATGTTTATTGAAAGCAAAAGACATTCTAAAACGTGCAGATCTTCATGCAGCAATGTGTTTTGATGCGTATGAAGGAAGAAAAGATGCATTTTTAGCTTACAGTCACCAAATTCGTCCTCATCCTGGTCAAATCAATACAGCAAAATCA
Source organism: Bacteroidia bacterium (assembly GCA_013042025.1). Classification (GTDB taxonomy): domain Bacteria; phylum Bacteroidota; class Bacteroidia; order NS11-12g; family UBA9320; genus UBA9320. The sequence continues at coordinate 1,618 of JABDQY010000103.1, read as the reverse complement.
GTGTTAGACTATTTGGAAGGAAGCGAAATTCTAAATCAACCAAAAGTACATGTACAAGATCCGTATAGTTTACGTTGTGTACCTCAAGTACATGGAGCAAGTAAAGATGCCATTGCTCATGTTGAAGCAGTATTCGAAACAGAGATTAATTCAGTAACAGATAACCCAAACGTTTTTCCAGATGAAGACTTGGTGTTAAGTGCGGGTAATTTTCATGGACAAACATTGGCATTACAACTTGACTATATGGCTATAGCCATAGCGGAAATTGGTAGCATTGCAGAACGAAGAATTTATCGTTTGGTTGAAGGGAAACGCGGACTTCCTGCTTTTTTAACCTCTAATCCAGGTTTGGAAAGTGGGTTAATGATTGCTCAGTATACAGCTGCAAGTATTGTTAGCCAGAACAAACAGCTTTGCACGCCAAGCAGTGTCGATACCATTGAGAGTAGCAATGGTCAAGAAGATCATGTAAGTATGGGTGCTAACGCAGCAACAAAGTGCTTACGTGTAATTGAGAATGTAGAACGGATTCAAGCAATAGAATTGCTAACGGCAAGTAAAGCATTGGAATATAGAAGACCATTGAAGTCTTCTAAACCTGTAGAAGAATTACTTGCAAAGGTTAAAAATATAGCAGATATAAGCGATGGAGATAAAGTGTGGGCAGATGAAGCTGAAAAGATTCGTATGCACGGGTTGTAGACCGCCATTTTTGAGTTGATAATCCAGTTATGAACTGCAAGATGCAACCAATAATATTTACCGATAAACGTTTATGAACTAACATGTACCGTATTCTACCAATTATATTACTTCTTTTAAGTTTTATTTCCCATGCACAAACCGAGCTTGTTTTGGATATCTGCGATGCCATGCCAAGTGATTGGTATAAAAAGGATTTAACCAAATTGGTAGTTAAAAATGGTCAAGGTTATTGCGTTTCACCCACTAAAATCTTGGATAAGAGAATTGCTAAACTCAGCAATTTGCAAGAATTGGTCTATTGGAATGATATCTATCAAATGGACAGTAATAGTAATGTTACACTACCAGAGGAGATTTGCAAGCTCAAGAAATTGGAAAAGCTTTCAACCAATGTGATTAGCGATCAAGTATTCAAACTGAAAGAGCTCAAACAATTAAGCTTGTCCTTTGGAAATAATACTGATATTTTGCACGAGCTGGGTCTAGGTGAATTAACGAAACTTGAAAAATTGAGTTTATCCTTTGGCAATCATCCATCTGATCTTGAGGTAAAAGGATTAGCAAATCTACCTGGCATACAAGAGATTGAACTTCGAAATCCAACACAGGCAATTATTGATGCTGCACTTCAAAATTCAAATCTTACTGCAATCACTATATCTCAAACAGAAGGAATGTCCTTTGATTTTAGTAAATGCGTTAACCTTAAAAGCATCAATTTAGATTTTAATAAGTTGTCATTTGTACCTGCTTCTATTTATAATTTGAAGAACTTGGAGATACTTAGTTTAACATACAATGTTATCTCCAATGTTGATCCAGCAATTGCACAATTAAGTAGGTTAACTAATTTTTCAATGTATCATAACACCTTAGTGTCATTGCCCGAGGAGCTTGCAAATTGTACCAA
>JABDQY010000101.1 GCA_013042025.1 Bacteroidia bacterium | reverse complement strand
AACGCTGGTTCTATGATGCAAAATTGGGAGATTGTTATCTAAAAGGATATTCAGGTTGCGAAGCCTATGGTTTTGCCACCGAAGAAGAATGTGACAAATGCGATTGTAAGGACGAGAAAGAGTATGTTTCAAAAGGTAAATAGGATTAATTTATTTAACCGATATTTTTGAAATGCAAGATATCAAGAAGCTAACCGAGATTAATTTCTTTTATCCGAATTTCTGTTGGAATTAGGTCTTCCTCTATAATTTCTATTTCTACGATTTTTCTGCTTATTTGAATGAGGTCTTTGATTTGAATTTCTTGACCTGTTTTGCATTCTCTTCTTCCCACCTTCAACTGGACCTTTAGTTGGCTCAAAACCTTCTATTATTTCACTATCAAGCTTCATTCCAAGAAGCTTTTCTATTCCTCTAACGTAATCATGTTCATCCGCACTTACCAGAGACAATGCTTCTCCACTTGCTCCTGCTCTTCCTGTTCTTCCTATTCTGTGAACATAGTCTTCAGGTACGTTTGGAAGCTCAAAGTTGATTACATGAGGAAGTAAAGGAATATCAAGACCTCTAGCTGCTATATCCGTTGCCACCAATACGCTTACATCGCCTTTCTTAAATGCAGCTAACGCTTTAGTTCTTGCAGATTGAGACTTGTTTCCATGAATTGCTGCTGCAGTAATTTTTGCCTTTTCCATTTTTTGAGCAAGTCTGTTTGCACCGTGTTTAGTTCTTGTAAACACTAATACTTGGTGCCAATTTCCTTCCCAAATTATCTTAATAATTAATTCCGTTTTTCGTTTCTGATCTACTCGAATTACACGTTGTTTTACCAACTCAGCAGTAGTGTTTTCAGGTGTAGCTTCAACCGAAACAGGATTCCGCAACAAACTAGTAGCCAAGCTTTTAATTTCTCTCGAAAAAGTTGCAGAAAAAAGTAGGTTTTGACGTTTTTGAGGCATCATGGAAATTACCTTTTTAATGTCTCGAAGAAAGCCCATGTCTAACATTCGATCAGCTTCATCTAGAACAAGTATTTCTACTTTTGCCAATGATATAAATCCTTGATTAATTAAGTCTAATAATCTTCCGGGTGTTGCTACAAGTATGTCTACTCCTTTTTGAAGCACTTTAACTTGAGCATGTTGTTTTACTCCTCCAAATATTACGGTAGATCTGATATCTTCAAATTCGCTGTATGTTCTTACATCGTCTTGTACTTGTGCAGCCAGTTCTCGTGTTGGTGTTAGGATGAGTGCTCTAATTGGTCGATGCTTTCTTACTGGTGCTTTGCTAAGAATTTGCAACATAGGGAGTGTAAATCCAGCGGTTTTACCTGTGCCTGTTTGTGCACTCGCTAGAATATCCCTTCCTTCTAATACTCTTGGAACGGCTTTTTCTTGAATTGGTGTTGGAGTTGTATAGCCTTTTTTTTCTATTGCTTTAAGCAATGAATCTTTTAGGCCTAGTTCTTTAAATGACATATAAATTGTTCTATAAAATGACAATCTACTTTAGCTATCATTTCTTTATTTTCTTCAAAGGTACAACGTAATGAGGCCTTACTTTACACCATATGACAGACTACCAAGAATAGTAGACAGAAAGAGAATTATAGATAGGATAGAATCATGACGCATAGTTAAGGATTGATCTGCTTAAAAATTTTACCTTTGAGAAGTTTCAATTATGTCAAAACCTAAAGATAGTCGTCGCCAGTTTTTAAAAAACACCTCACTAGCTGCATTAGCCCTTGGACTTTCACCTTTAACCGCTACTGCAAAGCAGAATGCAAAGCAAGCTTGTGAGAAAACTACTTCAGATTACTATGGTGAAGGACCTTTTTACACGGACAATCCACCTGTTTTAACCAATGGGAAATTAGCCAGTGATCAAGAAACAGGTACAAAAATTCGAATAACAGGACGTGTCCAGAACTTAGATTGTTCTGAGTTTATTCCAAATACCATTGTAGATGTTTGGCACGCAGATGATGCTGGAGCTTATGATAATGTTGGATATAACTTAAGAGGTCAAGTCACAACTAACGCACAGGGATTTTACATTTTCGAAACCATTAAACCAGGGAAATACTTAAACGGATCAAAGTACCGTCCTTCTCATATTCATTTTAAAATAACTCCTCCAGGATTTGCAACAATTACCACTCAGTTGTACTTTCAAGGTGATACCAGTATTGCTGATGATGCAGCAGCAAGTATTACCTCAGGTCAATTTGATGCTACACATCGAATCATAACGTTAACAGCAGATAGTAAAGGTGTTTTGGAAGGGACATGGGACATAGCCGTTGATGGAAAAGGAACAATGGGTGCATCAGACCTCCACTTAAACAAAGGAATTATCTACAGTGCAAATCCAAACCCTTTTACAGAAAGTCTAAATATCAATTACGGTGTTTTTAATTCCTCAGAAGTGAGTTTGTTGGCTTTTGACATGCAAGGAAAAGAGGTTGCTACATTAGAGAAAACCACATTATCTGCTGATAAATACAATGCATCTTGGACTCCAAGTTCAGATTTGCCAAACGGTCATTATTTTATCTCTTTAAAAATAAATGACCTTCAGGTACATTACCTCAAAGTGATGTTTGAAAGAAAGTGATTTCTTAGTGATTGTACTTTGCAACAATTGGCATTCTTCTACCAAAACCAAATGCTTTATGGCTAATTCTTAATGTTGGACTTGCCTGAAAACGTTTGTATTCATTTCTATCAACCATTTTCACAATTTTCCGTACAATAGTCTCATCAATACCTAGGGCAACTATTTCTCTCCATCCTTTTCTTTCTTCGATGTAGTGAAATAGTATCTTATCTAACACAGGATAAGGAGGTAAAGAGTCACTGTCTTTCTGAT
>JABDQY010000098.1 GCA_013042025.1 Bacteroidia bacterium | reverse complement strand
GGTGATGACTTACAAGTTTCTGAAAACATATCTGGAATTCTAGCTCAAGGACATACCGAGAGTATGTTTTGTCCTAAAATAAAGATGGGTAACAAAACATTAGTTTTTATGGCGGATATGATACCATCAACTGGGCATATTAGACCAAATTATGTAATGGGATATGATATAAGACCCTTGGACACAATGAAAGAAAGAGCAGCATTCCTCGAAGAAGCTGTTGCAAATAAATATGTTTTGTTCTTTGAACATGACTTAAACATAGAATGTGGAAATATTGAGGTTGGTGAACGAGGATTTAAACTCGGAAATGGAGGAAATCTATCCGATTTCTTTTAGACTAAAAAGTAAAGTTAACCTAGAGACAAAAACAAAAAATACCTTTGCCATACTAATAACAAAAAATGAAAAGTCAATATGACAATCCTTTAGATTACCACTCTCAAGGAAGACCAGGTAAAATAGAAGTAGTTCCAACTAAACCCACTCAAACAAAAAGAGATTTAAGTTTAGCCTATTCACCGGGGGTTGCTGAGCCATGTGAAGAAATTGCAAAAAACCCACAAGATGCATATAAATATACTGCTAAGGGAAATCTCGTTGGTGTCATTAGCAATGGTTCAGCCGTTCTAGGACTAGGAGATTTAGGAGCTCTAGCTTCAAAACCAGTTATGGAAGGGAAAGGAGTATTATTCAAAATATTTGCGGATATTGATGTATTTGATATCGAATTAGATGTTACTGATCCCGAAGAGTTTATAAAAGCTGTAAAGTCGATGGAACCGACTTTTGGAGGGATTAATCTAGAAGACATTAAAGCACCTGAAAGTTTTCTTATTGAAGAAAGACTAAAAGCTGAGACCAATATCCCGCTCATGCACGATGACCAGCATGGAACGGCAATTATTAGTGCCGCTGCATTGTTAAACGCTCTTGAAATAGCAAAAAAAGATATTGAGTCAATTAGAATGGTTATAAATGGGGCCGGTGCTAGTGCAATTGCTTGTGGTAAATTGTTCGTTTCGCTGGGAGTACAAAGAAAAAATATTTTAATGCTTGACAGTAAAGGAGTCTTGCGAAAAGACAGAGATGGATTGGACAAGCATAAAGGTTACTTTGCTACTACATTAGACTTTTATGAATTAACGGATGCAATTAAAAACGCCGATGTATTTGTTGGTTTATCTAAAGCAGATGTTTTGTCAATAGAACAAGTTCAGTCGATGGCAAAAAACCCAATTGTATTTGCATTAGCGAACCCTAATCCCGAAATATCGTATGAAAAAGCGATTGCTTCGAGAAAAGATATAATTTTTGCAACAGGTCGTTCAGATTACCCCAATCAAGTAAACAATGTACTTGGGTTTCCATTTATATTTCGAGGAGCTCTTGATGTTAGAGCAACGGCAATAAACGAAGAGATGAAGCTTGCCGCTGTTCGAGCACTTGCAGAACTTACAAAAGAACCGGTTCCAGACGTTGTCCTTATTGCTTATAATTCACCTGACATGAGTTTTGGGCCAGATTACATTATTCCAAAGCCACTTGACCCAAGATTAATCACTGCCGTTGCTCCTGCAGTTGCAAAAGCTGCCATGGAAAGTGGAGTGGCTTCTTTTAATATTACAGATTGGGATTCGTACAAAACTGAATTAAGAAAGCGAATGGGCTTAGACAATCGGTTCTTGAGAACTTTAACAATGAGAGCGAAACAAAATCCTCAAAAAGTAGTTTTCGGAGAAGCGGATAGAGTTAAGATTCTAAAAGCGGCAAACATTGCAAAAGAAGAGGGAAGTTGTATTCCTATTTTATTGGGACATCGAGATAAGATTGAAGCACTTATTGAAGAACATCAACTTAATCTGGCAGATTGTCCGATAATAGACCCAACGAAAGAACCTGAAACCACGGCAAAATATGCTCAACAATATTATGAAAAACGAGCACGAAAAGGAATTACGCTACTTGAAGCCAATAAAGCTATGCGACAAAGAACTCATTTCGGTTCCATGATGGTTGAAACAGGAGAAGCAGATGCATTTATTTCAGGGTTAAGCAGAAATTATCCAAATACCATACGTCCGGCTTTGCAGATAATAGGAAAAGAAGAAGGATTCGAAAAAGTAGCGGGTATGTATATTATCACTACAAAGCGAGGTCCCCTTTTTTTCGCAGATACTACGGTGAATATTAACCCTTCTACAGAAGATCTGGTGGATATAGTGAAGCTTACACATAGGATGGTTACTAAATTCCAGATTAAGCCAAAAATTGCCATGTTAAGTTATAGCAATTTTGGATCTGCTTATGTAGGATCAAACAATAAGATTAAGGATGCTGTGACATTTTTGCATAAGAATCATCCTGAAATAATTGTTGATGGTGAGATGCAAGCAAATATTGCCTTAGACACAGATTTACGTCAAGAGGTTTTTCCATTTTGTAAACTAGGAGATGAAGATGCTAATGTATTTATTTTCCCTGGATTATCATCAGGGAATATTGCATATAAACTAGTGCAAAGTTTAGGGACATCCGATGCGATTGGTCCGGTATTGTTGGGCTTTAAAAAATCCGTACATGTTTTACAATTAGGAAGCAGTATTAGGGAGATAGTGAACATGATAAATATTGCTGTCGTCGATGCTCAAAGCAAGAAAGGCTTATTTTAATTATATTAGCGGCTAGTTGACTGCTAAATTCTATATTACCTGCATTTTCTATACTTTGTTTTTTTTGCCAAAGTTTTGTATTGGTGGTAAAACGGTTATTGATGAAGACAATAAGAGATATAACCTAACGAATCAGCTACAAGTATCATTTGTCAATAAGAGTCAGAAAATAAATGCTGAATTCATCAATACGTGTCAATGGCAGAACTTAAATAAGAAAGCATTACTTTTTGGTAACAAAACCGAAGCATACCTTCTTAAATGTAATCTAAAAAATATTTCCAAACTGGAACAATTTGTTATCTCGGTAGAACAGCCAAATATTGATCATTTTGAGATTTTTGATTCCAACTACAAATCCTTAAAGAAAACTGGTGACATATATAGTTGGGATACACGTGAATTTAAAGAAAGCTATCCTTCTTTTAGCTTGCATCTAACCAAAAACTCAAGTCAAACCTACTACTTTTTAGT
>JABDQY010000086.1 GCA_013042025.1 Bacteroidia bacterium | reverse complement strand
CACAAAAATTGAATGTCTTCAGTATTTTGAGAGTATTAACCCGTTGTTTAAAGGGAGGATGTTTGTAGTGGATGATGGATGTCCTGAGGGGTCTGGAAAGATGGCTGAGACCACAATTGCCGAATATCCTGATTCTCCGCATCAAGTATTTTTCCTTGACAAAGCAATTGATGAAAATGATAAAGATCTTCCTACTGGAATTACACAAAAAAGTGGGAATAATCGGAGCGTAAAAGGAGGAGCAGCATTATTTGGGATGCGAAAGGCATTAAATGCACCCGTGGATGGACTTCATATTGTCGTTGACAATGATGCGGACTTGTCTGTTCATCCAATGCAACTCGGTTTATTGATTGAGGATATTATTAACGGAGAAACTGAAGTTGTAGCAGGGTCAAGACGTGAAGAGGATTCTGTTTCACTTATTGGAGGAAGCAGAAACGCGAGAGGGAATTTATTTATTCAAATTTGGCAGCATTTCTTACCGCAATTGGCTGAGAAAATTACGGATACGAATAGAGCATTTAAAGCATTTGATAGTAGAGCTTTGGCAAAGATTTTACCTTCTATTAAAATATATACCTTCCCTTATCAAATTGAATTACTGCAAGCATGCATTTCTATGAATGTTCCTTTGATTAAAAAAGGTATAGCGTATATTGATTCGGAGGCAGCGTCTACTCAAAGCGGTGCCAACATCACAGAAACGTATCTGAATCAAATTCATCAGATAATAGATATAGCTACGAGGTACAATACAATTAGCATTACAGATCCACTCATGAAGTATCTATCCTCTATCTCTGAGGAGGAGTGGTACTCAATTGAAACAAATCCTCCTGCTACTATTCATGATTTGATCAAGCATTCTTAAGTTAACAACATGCCAGAGATGGGCATTTGTTATTATTATTGAATTATAATAAAATAACCACTTATTATTTGTAAAAATAGCAATAAGTGCGTAATCAAGATATTTATATTGTAAAAACATCTTAATTGGATTTCTGTTTACTGCTAAACGCTATATTATGCAATATGTACGAGCATTTAATTCTGGTGGGGTATTATTCGATTTACTTGAGCGATTAGTTAGAACTACTCTTGTCTAACTAAAAAAAGTTAATATGAAAAAAAGTACATTTATTATCACAGTCGTTGGAGTTTTTGCGTGGCAAAGCCAGTTACAAGCTCAATCAAATTATTTTAGTTTGCAAACTGGGTATGCCGCGGGGATAGCCCAAGAAACTAATAGAAATTCTTCCTCTTCTTCGCTAGATTTTAGCAATGAAAAAAGGGAAAATGTCTACTACTCATTTGGAGAAGGCATTCAAGTAAAATTAGCCTATGGACATATGTTTACAGACGTGTTTGGGGTGGAATTGGGTGTTAGCCAATTATTGGGCACGGAGCATGAAAGTTCAGGCGAGTATTCTTGGGGGAAATACATTTCCAAACAAAAAGCGAATTTAACAACTATCAATCCTAGCATTGTTTATTTGTTTAGTAGCAACAAGGTATCCCCTTACGCCAAATTTGGTTTAAGCGGAACGCTAGGAACAATCAAAGATTCCTACGAGTACGAGAGTGGGTCATACAAAAATTTAATGGAATCCGAAACAACGAGTAAGTTTAACTGGGGAATTACTTCGGCTCTTGGAGCATCACTAAAGCTGAATGATAATCTTTCACTTCTAGGTGAAGCGTCTTTTATGAGTTCTACTTTTAATCCAAAAAAACTAATAACTACAAAATACGAAATAGATGGGGAAGACCAACTTTCAGAAATGACCACACGAGAGAAAGAGACAGTTTTTGTTGACAAGGTTACTACAGATAATGATGAAGAACCTAACGATAATCAACCGGAAGAATACCCAAGTTTTAAACTTCCAATGAGCAATCTTGCTTTCACTTTCGGTATTAAATATTCATTTTAAGTACAACCAAATAAAAATATAAACATGAAAAAATCAACATACATCACACTGTTTCTTATAACAGCAACATATACGGCATTACAAGCTCAAACGCCATACCTTAATCTTTACACAGGCTATGCATTTGGAATTAATAAGACTTCAATGCTTGAAAATTATTCTGAATCATATAATTATGATACGGAAAAAGGAAATGGTACCTCTGACTTCTTAAGTTATTCTTTGGGAGAAGGGTTAAATCTTGGAGGGGCTCTAGGCTACATGGTAAACGAAAACTTAGGTTTTGAAGTGGGAGTAAATTATACCAAAAGTAAATCTTTTGAAGGATCTTATAAAGCAGAAGAAACGTCCCCTGATTATGATTACAATTACCTTTATGAGGACAAATCTTATGTTCAAAGCACAATGACAAGAATCACTCCTGCGGTTATTTATCAAGTAAATAATAACAAAGCTTCTCCTTATGCAAAATTTGGACTTGCAATAGGAATGGGGTCCATCACTTTCACTGAAACGGAGTCAGAAGAAGAAAATGACGGTACAGATAATTATAAGTCGTCAGGAAGCTATGTTGCAAAAGCAAGTGGCGGAATTTCAATTGGGTTTAATTCTACACTCGGTGTAGCACTGCCAGTATCTAAAAATATTTCAGTATTTGGTGAGGTGTCAATAACCAATTTAAGTTTTGCTCCAAATGAGCGTGAAGTAACTGAAGCAAAATGGGATGGAGAAGACTATCTCAGCGATTTAAGTGTAAATGACAAAAACACTGAATATGTAGATGAATATACGACAGGTACGTACAATGAAGATGTTCCTAGAACAGAATTGAAACAACCCTACGCATTTAGCAATGCCGCAGTTAATATTGGAGTTAAATTTAGCCTAAATAAGTAATCCAAATTAAATTTAAATAATTTAGCTCAAGTAATTACTTGAGCTTTTTTTATTAGTATGTCTTTTTCCAAATTAAACGATTTCTTGTTATAATAATGCTTAATTATTCTGGTGCCCTCCAACAAGTGTTAATTAATGATTCTTCAGCTAATTAACTATCCTTACGCTCTTTCAACTGCCTTTATTTGGAAGGGAGATTATAAAGGTTGTGCCACTACCAACTTCACTCCTAACATTGATATCGCCTTTATGTTTAGCTATAAATTCTTTACAAACTACAAGTCCAAGTCCAGTTCCTGATTCCCCTTCTGTACCCTTGCTGTGATGTTTTTTCAATTCAAATAATGAGTCAATCTGAGATTCATTCATTCCAATACCAGAATCCTCAATTGTAATAAGTGTCTCGTTCACGTTATCCTCAGAAAATATAGCAATGCTTCCATTCTTTGGTGTGAACTTAATTGCATTTGTAATAATATTTCGAACTACAGTAGAAAGCATATTTTTATCAGCATGAACTCTTGAACCCTGATGTACATTGTTCTCTATACTTATGTTCTTTTTTGAAGCGGAATCACTTACAAGATTTAAAGTTGAGTCGATGGTTTCATGTATGTCCAAATTTTCTGGGTTAAACGGAATATCTCCAGTTTGAGACATAGACCATTTCAATAAACTATCAAGTAATTCTGACGTAGAACCTGTTGCAGATTTTAATTTAGCCATTAGCCCTTTAACTTCTGGTTCTAAAGACTTGTCCTCATGGATAAGTTCTATTAATCCGGTAAGTGATCCCAACGGACCTCTCAAATCATGTGCTATTATGGAAAAGAATCTATCCTTTGTTGCATTCAGTTTTACAAGTTGAACATTCTGTTGTTGAATATGAGCTCTATTTACCTTCAATCGTTTATTAATTTTTCTTGTTCGCTTGTTATATTGCTCCTTTCTATGATAAAGTCTGGTAATTATAATTGACAACAGTGCTATTGAAAGGAAAAACCAAGCGAGTAAGATATCACTCGTTCTATAAATGCTTTGCGAATAATTACTTAACGAAGTATTTCTCCATGTACTTATCTTAAGATCCAACCCAAATAAAGAAAGATTGGAGTGACGCATTTGAGAAGAATCAAGGTCATAGTTAGAAAAGCTGCGATTATCTACAGTGCTGTGATATTTTGTACTTCCATCATACACCTGCTCACGATCAAAAGGAACTCCATTCGTTTCAAATTTATATACGTATTTGTTGCTTTGTTCAGCTGAGTACAGTGTATTTATTATTGATTTGAATTGAACTATTGCTGCAATGTATCCTAGCGTTTCTCCATCCCTATGAATTCTAAAGTTAATGGGAAAACCAACCCAGCCTTCTTTTAGGTTGATTGGAGGAAACATTCTCATTTGCTTTGTTTTCAAAAGTTGATTTAAATCCTCAATTTCTTTTTTAGTTCTTAGACTTGCTACTGTTGTTCCAACCAAATCATCTGGATTGATGGAATCTCTTGTAAATGAATAAATGAAAGTTTGCGTAGTGTCTATGAACGATACAACTATTGGAGCAGTGTAGCTTACATTATTAAGTTGAGAATTGACAAATTTTTGGAGTTCTCGATCTGTCGGAAACGTTTCGGCTGTATTTACATAACCTTGAATCCCTGAAGCTACAGCCCCAAATACATTTATTGAGGTATTTAGTATTTGCTTAGATTGATTATGAGCATCCTTTAATTCAAGATTTGAATTCTGTAATCTGTCTCGTTGAATAATTCGATTGATTCCTAGGTATGCAAGTGCACATAACACTAATATTACGATGTTTAAAAGCCAATGGCTCTGCTTCTTAATTATATTAACCCCCATCAATATTTAGCGAATATAAAGCTATCTGCTTATTTATGTAAGCACGTTCATTGCTCAATTAATTAAAACACCATAAATTCAATAGGGAGATTAACCCATAATATTATTCTTAATCCACCCAATACTTAGGATTATTCAATACATCTGCACATGTAATCTTACCACTACAGCTATTCTGTTTCTCTTTGTTTAACCATTGAAACATCCATGCATTAACATGCTTTTCAGCAATAGGATAAGGAGGTGCAAACCCAAACTTACCCGCATTGGGTATAAACCCAAATTTAGGGTAGTAGGTTTCATGTCCCAAAACAAAAACCAACTCACTTCCTCGTGCCTTTAAAGTTTCAATTCCCTTGTTAATCAATTTACCACCAATTCCTTTTCTTTGAAAGCTAGGAATTACTGCTAATGGAGCTAATATGTGCATTAGGGGTTGATGCTGTGAATTTTTAACATAAACCCGCGAAAACATAACATGACCAACTGGTTTGCTTTCGCAGAATGCCAATAAAGATAGGGTTGGTTTTGCCGTTGTATCACTCAATAAATCTGAAACCAGTATTGCTTCTTCATCTTGCCCAAAAGCAATTGTCTCTACTTGAATGATGTCATCCAAATCAATTTCTGTTGTTTCTCGAATAGTTACTTTTTCAAAAGTCATCTGTACAATTATTGGGTCTGATAACAAGCCATATATTCTATTACATACTTAATAGTTCATATTATTCTTTATCAATTAACACAAGTCTTTTTCTTCATTTTTGATTCTCTATTGATTTTGTGATTTGAGTGGATACCTCTCCAGTATGTAATGTCGTTTTGTTTTCAATCAACATAAGATGACACTCGTTTTTGGAACTCACTTTATGATCGACGCCTTTTTTCACAACGTATAAGTCCCCCTTATTCATTTGAAATGGCTTTTTGTTTTGTATTTCCATTTCTAATGATCCCTCTAGAATGTAGAAGAGCTCATCTTCATCTTTATGATTGTGCCATGGTACTTTGTCACCCAATATTTTTACAATCTTGACATAAACATCATTCACTTCACCAATAATTTTGGGAGAAAAATGATTTGTAATGTTTTCTATGGCATTAGGTATATTTATTTTTGAATTCATTCTTTCATATTTAGTTAAATAGATTCTAAGAAGGCCTCTAATCGCTTTCTAAGTTTCGTATATTTTCAGTTTTTAATTTTTGAATAATTTCCTTTTTATCAAGTTTTTTATAGATGAATAACCCAATAATAAGCAGTGGTAAGAATACGATGATTGGGGCAAAGGATACTGCGTTGGTAGCCTCATCTTGAATGGTTTTAATTCCGGGTAGCAAAGCCAGTGAAAAGAAAAAATTAATAAGTCCGTGTGTAATGGCAATCGGAATTAGCTTATTGGTTTTAAGCAACAACACCCCGAAAAAGAATCCAATGAACATAGCAAAGACCACTTGAACCAACACTTGCCAGGTATTATCATTATTGGCTAGATTTATGAGATGAAAAAAGCCAAAAAACAAAGATGTCAGAAGTACACTCATTAAAATTCCGTTTTTACGTTTTGCGTACTTTTTTAAAAAAATCGATTGTAATACACCTCTGAACAGATATTCTTCAGCAAAGCCAACCATAAGACAAGCAATGAGTAACAATATGAGGTTGGTCGGCTCAATTAACCCAAAATCACGCGAGTAAACACCAAGAAACCCAATGATGAATAAATAAACTGGGATAAAATTTAAATATTTAAATCTCCAAGGGTACTGTCTTGATAAACCTGCAACCCTGTCAATATTTAGTTTTCTTATAAAGCTGTAGCCCATTAGAAAAAGCAAGCCCATTTTGAAGGTGAGATCTACATACTCCGCTTTAAAGTCATTTTTAAGCACTTTGTTAAACATAACCACTGTTGGCATAAGCATAATTAGCCCGATAACAACTAACATGGCTACGGCAATGACAGAGGGTGATTTATTTATCATCTTTAATTTTCACCAATTTCTTTAAAATCAAATCTCTTCATACACTTTATTAATGGCCGGTTTAATTGCTTAATTCTGCTTTTCCACCTTTCACAATAAGCCATAATGCAAGTCCAAGTTCTCCAATTGCCATTGGTAATGCCAAAATCATTGTCAAAGTGCTTACAAATTCAGAGTTAGGGCTTGTTAATTTGAGTGCGTGAACTAGTATGTAAGAAACACCTGCAATCAGGGTTATGTACCACAAGATTTTAGGAATTTTTTGATGCAACTTCATTAAGACCCCGATCAAAATAATATGGAATCCAAAAACAACTAATCCACTATACCAGATTAACTGGAACTGTTCAAAGTTGGAGTTAATCACCTCGTTGCTTAGATCACTAGCGTTCAAGTTCTTGGTGAGATGATAGGTAGCTATACCGAAAATTACAGTATAGATAACTCTAATTACTCCAGATATGATGGACATTCTTTTATTGTCATTTTCAAAAAACTTATATAGCGTATAAGAAACCAACAAGTCCAAAATTATAATAATCAGTATACCAATCAACATGTTTTGATATAGCCCTTGGTTCTGAAGAATATTGTCTTTGAGAAGTTCTAATTGTTCAGGTCTGTAAAATTCGGAGTAGGCATATCCAACTGAAAAACCTGCAACAATTGCCATTAGAATTAAGGAAACTCCCGATGCTATTGCTATTTGTCTTTTTATCATTTCTAATTTATTTGTTATATAACGTTAATGAGTTGCCGCTTAAACATTGTTACGCGTCACAGTTATTTCAAGTACTTATTCAGAAACTCAATTTGTGCTTTACTTGATTTATCAAATAATTCACTTGGGTAGTATAATAATCCAAAATGGCCGCCATCAATATCAACCCATTCTTTTGGTTGTGTAATTCTTTTGAATACTTCCAAAGTAACTTTATCGTTTGAATATTCCATTTCATCATTTGTTGCTACAATCATAAGAATTGGAGCTTTAAGATGTTGAGAAAAATTAGCATCATGATAATTGGGTGGTCTATCTGTATCAGACCAAGAAACTATATTTTTCCAATTGCTACCAAACCGTCCTCCATATTCAGTAAACCACTTGTATGCTGGCAGTAAATTGATTACTGCTGGATTATTTATTTGATCGGTTGAAACAACGAGAGTAGGCCCAAATATTGTTTGTGACAAATCTAAGATGTCGTCGTTTAAAACCATGTTTTTAGAAAAGGTGTAGACATTATCATCTTGATCTTTTGAAGGTAATACGTTACCCACAGCGGGAACCATTGAAACAATTGCCTTTACTCTCTCATCAATGGAACCAACAAGAAAAACTTCTTCTGCACTTAGGCTACAACCCCATATTGCTATTTTATCTGGGTCCACTTCAGGAAGAGTTTGTGCAAAATCAATACAATCAATATAACCTCTGGATTGTGCCCAAAAGTTTATTTCTTGACGAGGCTCACCATCACTAATTCCAAAATTTCTATGGTCATACAATATCACAGCAAATCCAGATTCTCTTAAATTCTCTGCATATTTATCTGCTGTCATTCCGTTTATAGTTGTAGTAAAACCATGAGCCATTATAACAGCAGGATTGTTTTTAGATTTATTATCTGGCAAGTATAATCTTCCTCTAAGCTTAGTATTTAAGGATGTAAACTCTATCTCTTTACATATTTCTAAAGTTGCTGTCTCAGAAACAAGTTTTTTCTGTTGATTCTGATATTCTCCACATCCTAAACATCCACTTAGAATGATTATAGTGAGAACTCTAATCAATTTGCTTGTTTTTTTTATTTCCATAATTGAAATAGATTTTCCTAATGCGATACTAAACATAGTGGTTCTAATTTTTATGATTTTGCGAGCACTGCGGGGGTATAAACAAAAGTAACATGAAAAATCAGCCACCTTAGTTGCGGATAATGAGCTATAACTTTCAACAATCTCGTATCTGAGAAGTGTAGGATTTTAAGCGACTGCTTTTCGCATTACAATATAGTTTAATTTAATGAAACCTGGTTGAAGCTAGCCCTCAATCCACTAATACTAGCACAGTATTAAGTGCAGTTATTTGTTAATATCATTTTCTGGATGTACCAACTTTAAGTCTTTATGGTACGCTTCAATTCTGGAGTGTGCTGTTCCATCAACTAATAAGATTACACCCAACATTGCAATGGTTGTAATACCAATTGCTCTCCAAGTTGGTGTATTAACAAAAAGAATAAGTAAGGCAGCGATGATAATTAGTATTGGAATTACTTTGAATACAACAGTGTATTCCTTTAAAGTACTTTCGGAACGATCAATTTCTGACTGATAAAAGGCAGGAGCGTCAGTGTTGAATGCTTTTTCGAATTTGGTAATTCTAGATTTATTAGTGAAAAATAAACCAAGTCCTATGGTCATAAGCAATATACCTGCAACCAAGGTTGGGATAATGTAAGCCTTTGCTAAATCGGTTTTACCCAATTGCCAAAATCCGATACTTGCAATCAAAAATAATAGTGCAAAGAAGATGAAGAAACGTGTTGAGAAGACTTCGGCTTTCGCCCAATCTGTTGCTAATTTTAATAGTTCCATTGTTTAATTCAATTTATAGTGTTCTCTGTACTCGGTTGGACTTATACCTTCTTTCTTTTTGAATAATCTCGAAAAATAGGGTGGGTATTCAAAGCCTAATTCATATGCAACCTCAGATATACTTTTATTTGGTTGTAATAATACATTTTTTGCCTCATCAATTAATTGCAAATGCAAATGTTCAGTAGAGGTCTTACCTGTTTCTTTTTTGAGCGTATCACTTAAATAACGTTGTGAAATGGACAAGTCATTTGCTATCTGCTCAATGCTTGGAATTCCTTTCTCTTGTAATTGTCCTGATTGAAAATATTCAGTTAAATGCAGATTAAATTGTTCTAACAAATCATGCGATATCTCTTTTCGATGTAAAAACTGTCTTTCATAGAAACGATTTGCATATTTTAACAACGTGTCCAATTGAGAAATAATAATCTCTTTGCTAAAGGCATCTTGGTTGTTTTGATACTCAATTTCAATGTTTTCTACTATTGATTCTATTTGCTTTTCTTCTTTTGGTGAATGATGCAATGCTTCATTGGTGGAGTAAGAAAAGAATCCGTATTTTTTTATTTGATGAGCTAATGTTGTTCCCTTTAAGAAATCTTCGTGGAAGTTTATTGAAAAACCTTTTTGCTCAAATACTACGCTATTATCCCATTGTAAGACTTGTCTTGGCGAAAGGAAAATTAACGCACCATTCGTAAAATCATATTTTGTTCGTCCGTAGTTTAAATTTCCCGATACATATTTTTTAAAACTAATGGAATAGCAATCATTCGTAATTGGCGGAGAACTTTCCCTTGGACAGGGTAGATAACCATCACCTTTTGAATTGAAAACGCTCAACATGGGGTGCTCTGGTCGAGGCAGTCCCAGATAATCTAAATAAGACGATAACGTTTTAAAGTGTTGCATTATACAAATTTAGATATTCCATTTTACTCCTGTTTCTTTCTCCGAAAGTTCCCACAGTTTTTTAGCAACTGCTTTATCCTTAGCATGTGCTTCCAATTTGTGTGCTCCTACAGGTCCAACCCAATTGCTTCTTCCTGTTGGTCCATAAAAGCCACTTTGGTCTAGATTAACTTCCGTAGCACACATCAACTGCGGGTAAGCACCCTTTTCGGCCGATTGCAC
>JABDQY010000121.1 GCA_013042025.1 Bacteroidia bacterium | reverse complement strand
ATTTTATGTTATTTGCAATATGAAAAAAATACTTATAGTATTTTCAATGATTGTTTTCGCGTTTGCGTGTAAGGATGAAATAAATCTTCCGGACTATTCATATGATGACCCATTAGATAATGACACTCTAGCACCAGTTATAAATGTTCACCATCCGGTGTTGGATAGTACCTATTCAGGATTAAGTCAAATTCCTATTAAAGTTGATTTCAGCGACGACTATGGAATCAAAGAAATAAATTTTCAATTAGCTCCAAATGTTTCTGCACCAATTATGAATTTTGTTAAAGGGATAAATAGCAAAACATTTTTACTGGATACTTTTTATCCAGTTCCATCAACCGATAGTATTGAATACACTGTATTGGTGACAGCAAGTGATTCTTTAAATAGAGTTACTACCTTGAATTATAATTTTACATCTAAAGACTAAAAAGGATTGAAAAAAATCGGGGTATTAATATTCATTCTGATGGCCCAAGCTTCATTTGGACAAATTTTGGATACAACCGATGCTCACCGATACAAGCCACTTGAAGTATCAACTTATGATGAATTTGATATACTAAATTTAGAATTAGATAGTCAAAGGATAGATACAACTCTAAACGACTTTTACGATTACTATACTGCCTACAAATCTTATTTCCCTTTCTTGGATTTAGGTTTAGAAGGGAGTCCTGTTTTGGATTTAACAAAAACCAATGAAAGAGAATTAAACTTACAGTTTGGAAATTCTCTTGTGGCTCCATATTTAATTGACGACACAATAAACATCTACAATACAGACAATCCCTTTACACGGGTAAACTATTCACAAGGAAGCAATGAGTTAATATCAATTGAAGTTACTCATGCTCAAAAGATATCAGAACGCTTATTCTTTGGTGTAGACTATAATCGATTGAAAAATCAGAATTTCTATTTTTCAGATATTCAAGACGTAGATCGGGTGCGTATGAACAACCTATTTAATACCAAATTCTACACAGCATACTTTTCTAAAAACAGAAACTATGAAATCCTATTTTCATATGTTTGGAATAAATTTAGAAATGTGGAAAGCGGAGGTATTTCAAGCGATTCAATTTTTAATTCTTTAGAAGGTAGAAATAAATTGGAGAACAATGAAGCTCGCTTAACAGAAGCTTTCGGGTCTTATGCTCAAAATCAGTTTAAGGTAGTTCAATACTTTCGACCAGGACAAGCACCTGAAGATAGTACTAAAAAACATGATATTACACGTTTTACAAACCAGTTTTATTTGAAATCCATTTTTGGAACTAAAAGAACCGAATTTGAAGATTACAGTCCTGATTCAAGTTATTACGGATTGCAATTAAGTGCGTTTAAGGATTCATTTAGTCACCGAAGAGTTAGTAATGAAGTTGGTTATATGATTAAACTAAAACCGCTTAAATTAAATATCGGAATTGAACATTCATACAATTCAATATTTAACAACGGTGATGTAAGTCAATTCAATAATGTTTATTTGAACGGAGGAACACGACTTTCCATTAAGGACATAGACTTAGTTGGTGCTATTCGTTTTGGAGTTTTGGGATATAACCAGGGAGATTATAATTTGAATGCAAGCCTAGGTACTTCGATCAAAAATGTAAAAATCAAAGGAGGAATTTTGTCTCAATTAGTAGAACCTAATTTCATGGAAAAAAGCTTCTACTCCAATGCAATTGTATGGAACAATAGCTTTGATAAAACTAGTCTAAATCAATTGTTTGGAGACGCAGCGATTCTGTTAAACAACCATTCTGTTGCTATATCGGTAAACGCCGAAACAGTAAAGGGATTAATTTATTTTGCTTCCGATAATACACCAAACCAGCACAACGATTTTGTAAGTTTAGTCAATATTTCGGGGAAGTATAAGTTCAGCACTAATTACTTTGGATCAGCAGTAAAAGTAACTTTCTTAAATAGTTCAAATCAAAGTGTGTTACCTCGGCCTAGCTATTCCGCACAAGCGAATGTATACACACAGTTTAGATTATTCTCTAAGAAGCTTAAATTACAGTTAGGAGCAAAGTCTTTCTGGTTCAGTGATTTTAATAGTCCCGTATACAATCCATATACACGGCAATGGCAAATTGGAACCAAATCCTTTGAAATGTATCCTCCAATAAATACATATGTTAATGCACGTGTAAAAAGTTTCTGTTTTGGAATTGAGTTTTTCCATACTCAGATGGGACTAATGGGTTCAACGTATTACAGTTCCCCTTCGTACCCAATTATGCCTCGTAAAATGCGTCTTAACATTCGTTGGGATTTATTAAATTAGATTTCTTTCAGAGTATACACTTCTACCCTTTTGTTTTGATCTTCTTCCTGCTTGTTTCCTGGTAATGGAAATTTCATTCGAAAGTTACTCATTCCTTTATATGTAAGACGATGTTGTTTTACACCACTTTTTACAAGATAGTCATTAATAGCTTTTGCTCTTTTATACGATAACTCCATATTCCATTTTCTCTGAATACTATTATTATGACGATCTATTGGAAAATTCATATGCCCTTGTATTTCAATGTGAGCACTTTGATTTCTTTGAAGAACAGCCAATAATTTATGTAATTCTGGTGTGGACTCAGGTTTAATTTCATCACTATCTGTAAAAAAGAAAATACTATTAAAAGTAAACTTTCCTGTTATTGTAACTGGAGATAACTCTATAGTATAAAACAACGTATCAACAGGTTGATCTATGATTCCTTCGGGTAAGTTAAAATATGCACTTAAGAAACGATCTGCTGAAGCTACTACCTCAAGTTTGTCGGACAATAGAGGAAAAGCTGGAGATTTACCTGAAGCATCCGTGGAGCTAAACCTCATTTCCTTATCAATAAAGTCGAATCCCAAAGTAGCAGCCATCGGCTTTTTAGTCTTTTTGTTAATTGTAGTAATAACAATGAATTTAGGTGGATCTAGAGACGACCTATTATCAGTTTCATATACGATATACAATCGTGCTCGTCTATTGTCTTTATGAAGTTCAGAAATAAGTTGTGATTCACCAAAACTTTCCGTTTTGATAAATCGTTGTGGCACACCAATTTCAAGCAAATACTGTGTAGCTGAATTAGCTCTATTAGCTGCAAGTTGAAGATTGTACTCATCTGATGCAAAACTATCTGTATGACCTTCAATATAAATTTCTTTGATTTGAGAAGGACCTATTGCAAACAACTTCTCTTTTAGTTTCTGCTCTTGTTTAGAACTTAGCGTATAGCTATCAGAATCAAAATAAACGAAGAATTCTGTTCCAGTAAGTGAATATAGTTGTGCTGAAATTGAGGAATGAACAAAAACAGAAAACATCAGGAACACCAAGAACCTAATATTTATAACTTGCTTTAATTTCATTTAAATTGTAACGAATAAAAAAGTCCCAACCATATAGGTCAGGACTTAATTTCAAAGATAAAATACTAAACTACTACTTATGATGAAAATTATTAACCATGTGTATCTTGCGATACGCTATATTATATACCAATATCATACCAATATCATATATGCTGATAATCAGCATTTTAGCATTTTTAATATTATTGATTTGTATCATTTTGGGACAATTGTGTCCATTTTTGAGAATTATCGCAAAAGGAGTTGAAGTCTTTATAAACTACAATTTTTCTATTTTGATTACTTTACAGAATGTAGAATACCACAACATCCCTGACAATTGTTACACTACCGTTGCTACATTTAAGTTGCAAAGATAACTATAAATACAATGAAGATGAGGAAATTAAGGCAATAACTAGGGTTTTATCCAACCAAACTGATAATTGGAATAAAGGAAATCATGTTGGCTACATGGAAGGATATAAGAATTCAGGCAATTTGAAGCTCTACAGTCGCAACGGATGTATTTATGGCTGGAACAATGTTTAAGATATGTATGAAAAATCGTTCCCAAATCGGGATGACATGGGCAATCCTACGTTTGAGTTAGACACTATTTATTCAATTGCAATTAACACGAAAAACGTTGCTGGTCAATGGATTGTACAAAAACAAGATATACAAAAAGAGTAGTTTGTCTTAACTTTTAAGAAATCAAAGGATAAAGGATGGAAAATTATTGAAGATTATAATTGGTAATCCTACACCACGACGTTCCAATTATGATTATTACTTTTCTCTAAAAATTTGATTTTGTCAATCTCGTTCTTAATCTGATCCATTGGCTCATATTTATCCGATTTAATATGATATTTACTACCATCAATGGTTACATAATTAACGAATGTCATTGAAGCCGCAGTGCCTGTTGCAAACATGCAATTTACTCTACCGGCCTTTAGGTCTTTTTCAAAATCTCCAGCTTTGATTAGTTCTTCACGCACAACCAATCCTCTTTCTCTTGCAATAGTTATAACCGTATCACGCGTAATACCAGCCAAGATACTATCTTTCAATTGTGGAGTAATTAATTCGTTATCTCTTACATAAAAGAAATTGGCTGACCCCAATTCCTCCAAAGTATAATCGTGATTAATATCCGTCCAAAGAATCTGATCATATCCCAGTTCATTTGCAATTTGATTCGGATAGAAGGAAGCAGCATAGTTTCCTCCAGCTTTTGCAAATCCAACACCTCCTGATGCTGCTCGGGTATACTCTCGTCCTAGAACAATACTTAATGCTTTGCTGTAGTAAAAACCAACGGGGCAAGCGATAACCATAAATCGAAAAGAGCTACTTGGTTTTGCACGAAGCGTATTATCTGTAGCAATAATGAAAGGTCTAATATATAAAGAGCCTTGATCTCTTGCAGGAATCCATTCTTTCTGCATTTCAATAAATTTGCTTAATGCCTTAAAGGTATCATCAACATTAATTTGAGCCATCTCCATTCTTTCAGCAGATTTATTTAAGCGAACCAAATTATCTGTGAGTCGAAATATATTTACTTCTCCTTTTTCATTCCTATATGCCTTCAAACCTTCAAAAACAGTTTGACCATAATGCAATGCCGACATAGCTGGATGTATAGTTAGATGCTTTATTGGCTCTATGGAAAACTTAGACCACTCTTTACCGTCATAATCTGTTACCAGCATATAGTCGGTGAAGATCTTTCCAAACTCTAAATTATTAAAGTCGTAGTTATCAATGTTCGATTTTTGAACTTGCGTTATGTCAATTTGCACGGTTCAAAGTTAAAGCCAATTGAATTAAATTACATATAGTTTATACATTTGCTCTGTGTTTAAACTCAACTCTGACGATATTGCTTTGTTATACGACAAGCTGGTTATTCTTCCTTCTGACAAAAATGAAGAAACAGAATCGAAAAATGAAAAAGCACAATCAGAATCTGAAATACCTATTACTGAGATTACTACACAAAACCAAGAGGATAAGGAGCAACCTCAATCGAGTAAGGTAAATCTAGAAGAAGACAATAGCGAAAAACCACAAAAGGAAATAATTCATCCATTTATAGTATTAACTACTTCTAGCATAAAAGATAACTTAACTGATGAAGCAAGCAATTTTAGAAAGATAATTCAAGCCTTGAAAATTGGTCATGTAATAAAATATATTCAATCTGTTGAATCCATAGACCTTTCCGTTCAAAAATATAAATGCATCTGGTGCATTGGTTTACCAGTAGATGCTGAATCTAAATTAAAAGCTATGCAATATGAAAACATTCTATTTTCACCAAATATGGAAACTTTAAAAAACAAAGAAGAGAAAATTGCCATGTTCTCACCACTTAAAGATTTTGCAAGTACCAATATGGGATTGCTTTCCAAATTATAGAGAATGTAACACCACCAAATCTGCAGGCATTTTACTATATCTAACTCATTATCTGCACTTTATATTCTTATGTAGTTTTTTGGCTTTCAATTTGAAATATTCTAGCTGGATTAATTATAAAGAACAAAAACTGAACTATGCCGTCATACAAAGTCTTAATTGCTGAGGATAACCAAATACTTGCTGAATCAATTGCCAAAATACTAAATGACCTTAACATTGATAACTCTATAGTTATGCAGGGCGACCAGATACTAAAGGAATACAATTCAGATTATTACGACATGGTGTTGTTAGATATAATGATGCCAAAAATGGATGGGTATATGGCTAGTCGAGCTATACGCGATCAAAATTCTTTAATCCCGATTGTGGCATTTACATGCTTGCCTTTTGACGAAGTAGAAAATGAAATGGCGAAAAATGGTATCAATCATTACATCTCAAAACCAAATGAACTAAATGACTTGAAAGCTCTACTTCATAGTTATTTCGATGTTGCGGCATAATCGCTACTTTAATTTAACATCTCTCATTCTTTCCCTCTTGCACTTCTTTAGATATCAAGATAGTTTTAGGTAGTTGTTTTATTATCTTTGCATGCCCTAAACAGGACAAGACAATGCTTACCAAAGACGACTTTATAAAACATAAACACCAATCCTTTTATTTAAAACTAAAAGAGCTAGCTTCAGGTAAAAACACAAATCCATTTGATTTTAAAATGGTATTCTTTGGTGGAACAGGTGCCGTAGGTGGACAAGCAGTAATTGAAGTACTAGAATCATTCGAATATATTAAGGCGGCAACACCAAAAGCTACCGATCAAAAACCTGAAATTGTATTAACGGGTATTAACACAGATCAGATTCATCAATTTTGCACAAAGCTTTATCAAGTATTTGGAAAACAAAAATTTGTTAAAATAGAGCAAAACCAAGATGAATTATTAATGTTGTTTGATGGATTTGTGAACATGCACTTTAAAACATTGCTTGCTGTTCCTAAATTTCAAACCGACTTAGAAGAGGCATTAAAGACGATCGAAACAAAGCAGGAAAAAATTGATTTCCTAATTACAGAAGCATCGAAAACTACATCTCCTTTTGAGGCATACATTCAAGACATTAAAAAGCAATTAGGCTTAAACTCAAACGAAAGACTAAGAGCCGTTTTTAGCGGTATCCCAGTACCAAGTGTTGCTACCTATCATTTTGAATCTATTGATCGATTATTAGATAAGCATGGAC
>JABDQY010000071.1 GCA_013042025.1 Bacteroidia bacterium | reverse complement strand
GCTATACCCATACCTACAACTTTGATGATCACGGATTAATTAGCTTCTCAGAATCCTATAAGAAAGGAGAGAAAACATGGAGTTCATTGTATACATACAATGAAGCCAAGCAACCTTATGTTACATCCTCTATTTCAATGAATAAAAAGGGGAACATTGAAAAAAGTGAATTTTATTGGCATGCAGATAGCAGCAGAGCTTCTGAATATGTTGTTACCAATAGCAAAGGAGACACTACATTTAGAAGCGAAAGATCAAATATTCAAGATCTTAAGTCTATTGATAACTACTATAGAAAAGGCAAACTCAAAAAGTATTGGGTGAATGAATATTATGAAAACAAGAGTTTGAAAAAGACCATTTTGTATTCAGGTAAAGGCAAAGAAAAATACATCTGGGATTATCAATGTAAGGAAGAAGGAATTGAGATTAAAAAGCAGAAAGACACAACCACACGATGCGAAAGTGTTAGTAAAGATAAGGATGGAATTACAACCCATGTTTATCACACCGTGAATGAGAAAGGAGAATTATTTAAAACAATAAACAAGCAGAACAAAGCGGGTAAGTATTTCTATTTTAAACGCACTAAAGGTCCTAAAGACTTACTGCTATTTGAGCAAACCACTTTTTATAAAGAAGATGATAGTACCAGAATAGGGCTTCAATATGCCGGTTATCGAAAAGGAGAGAAGTCGTATTCATACAAATACACCTATGATTCGAAAGGAAATGAAATAAGTCGGTTTTATGAAAAGTACAAGAAAGGGGAGATGGTAAAAAACGCTCAAACTACCTATGAGTACGATAGCAACAACAGACCAATTAAACGCCTTACAAGTGATAGTTTAAGCAAGGAACAATATATAACTGAATACACATATGATATCTAGAAAATACGTCCTTCTAGTGAGTATAGTTCTTGTAAGTTTAATTGCAATTTCCTTTTCCATCCCAAAGTTTAAAAATGCTAAGGAGAGTGTAAGATGGCAGAATGGGGATATTGTTTTTCAAGATTCCGAAAGCACGCAAAGCGAAGCAATTAAGTTAGCGACAAACTCAAAATTTAGCCATTGTGGAATTGTATTTAATTTAGATAATAACTGGATGGTTTTGGAAGCTGTACATCCTGTTCGAGTTATACCAATTGATGAATGGATTGCACAGGGCTCAGAGGGTAAATACACTAAAAAGCGACTAATAAATGATGTAGTTTTAACCGATTCTATTGAAGATATTATGTGGTCCGTTGGGAGTTCATTCTTAAACAAAAGTTATGATATTCAATTTCAATGGAGCGATGAAAAACTTTATTGCAGTGAGTTGGTGTGGAAAATCTACAAGAGAGGTGTTGGCTTGGAATTAGGTTCTCCTAAGATGTTAAAAGAATACAACCTAGACAGTAAATTGGTGAAAGAGCAACTCAAACTGCGATATGGAGCAGATATCCCATTGAAAGACAAGATGATTTCTCCTCAAGATATTTTTGAGAGTGATTTGTTGGAATAAATAGAGTCAAATACTGCTTTCATTTTATCATTGCACCATGCAAGCACCACAAGCTAAGAAAATACCTAAGGAACTAACAATTCATGGCGACACTCGGGTAGATAATTACTACTGGATGAATCAACGAGAAGATCAAGAGGTAATAGATCACCTCAATGCTGAAAATGCATATACAAAAGAAGTATTAAAACCCACCGAAAACTTTCAATCGGAGTTATATGAGGAAATGGTGGGACGCATCAAAAAGGACGATGAATCTGTTCCATATCGAAAAAGAGGATATTGGTACTATACCCGATTCGTTACAGAAGGGGAATATCCTATATTTTGTAGAAAAAAGGGTAGTGGAAGCTTTAAAGATGCTGGGGAAGAGGAAGTGATGATGGATGTAAATGAGATGGCAAAAGGACATAGCTATTACAAGATTGGTGGCTTAGGTGTGAGTCCTAATAATAAACTTTTAGTGTATAGCGAGGATACCTTAAGTCGAAGAATCTATACATTGAAATTGAAAGACTTGGAAACCGGCAAATTTCTTGAAATGGAAATACCAGGAACAACGGGTGGAGCTACTTGGGCAAGTGATAATGAAACCATTTTTTATACCGAAAGAGATGAAACAACATTAAGAAGTTACAAGATAGTTTCCTATAATATTCATACCAAGGAAAGTCAAGAACGCTATGTTGAAATGGATGACACGTTTAATTGTGGCGTCTATAAAAGTAAAAGTGAGAAATATATCATTATAAGCAGTGGTGCTAGCATTACTTCTGAGTATCAGTTTATTGCAGCAGAAAAACCAAAGGATGAATTTAAGATGTTTCAACCAAGGATAAGAGGATTGGAATATGGGATAAGTCATTTCGAAGACCGTTGGTATGTGTTAACCAATTGGGATGCACAAAATTTTCGATTAATGCAAACGAAAGAATCGAACACCACACGGGAAAACTGGACTGAAGTTATTGGGCACCGAAAAGACACGTTGCTTGAAGGAATAGAGCTATTTAAAAATTTCATGGTGGTTGAAGAACGCACAGATGGTCAAAACCATATGCGAATTATAGATCAACAAACCAACGAGGAGTATTACATGGAGTTTGATTCGGAAACGTACAATTGTTGGTCCAGCACTAATCCTGAATTTGATACTGAAATTCTTCGCTATGGTTATACGAGCATGACAACTCCAAGTTCTGTATTCGATTTCAACATGAGAACACGAGAAAGAAAACTGTTGAAACAACAAGAGGTGATTGGAGGATATAACGAAGAGGAGTATGACAGTAAACGAGTTTGGGCAACAGCTCGCGATGGTGAACGAATTCCAATGAGTGTGGTGTTTAAGAAATCTGAGAATACAGAACCACGGCCATTATTGCTTTATGCCTATGGTTCGTACGGGCACTCATTAGACCCCTATTTCAGTACCATACGGTTAAGTTTATTGGATAGAGGGTTTATGTATGTGATTGCTCACATACGCGGTGGTGAAGATTTAGGAAGAAAGTGGTATGACAATGGAAAATTGCTCAAGAAAAAGAATACATTTTATGATTTTATTGATTGTGCGGAGCACTTAATAAAAGAGAAATATACGGTAAAGGACAATCTGTACGCAATAGGTGGAAGTGCAGGTGGACTTCTAATGGGAGCTATAATTAATTATCGACCGGATTTATGGAATGGTGTAATTGCTGCAGTACCTTTTGTTGATGTGGTAACTACTATGCTTGATGATACTATACCACTTACTACAGGAGAATACGACGAGTGGGGCAATCCAAATGAAAAAGAGTACTACCACTATATAAAAAGCTATTCGCCTTACGATAATATTGAGGAGAAAGAATATCCAAATATGTTGATCACAACAGGCTTGCATGACAGTCAGGTTCAATACTGGGAGCCAGCCAAATGGCTTGCGAAATTGCGTGAGTTAAAAACAGATAAAAACACGCTCATTATGAGTTGCAATATGGATACTGGACATGGTGGAGCATCTGGCCGATTTGAAGCTCTAAAAGAAACTGCAAAAGAATATGCGTTTTTGTTTATGCTCGAAGGCATAGAAAAGTAAGGAAATTTCAACTTGTTAAGTTATTTTGGTATTATGGCGAGTGGTAATCTAATCTTGGTGAATGGCATAAAAGACCTTTCTTTGCCTCAGATATGAAAAGGATACTTTCCGTTTTACTTTTGTTCGCAGCTTGCTACTGCAATGCTCAAATAGAAACAGACAGACCTGATTTTACTGAAAGCCCTAATGTGGTTCCCAAAGGAGCCCTTCAAATTGAAACAGGATTTGTTTTCGAGAATGACCTTTCGGCAAAGGAACAAAGACAAAGCAAAATTCAACTCTCAGAAAGAAATTATACGGTTAACACCACTCTTTTTAGATACGGATTGACTGAAAACATAGAACTAAGGCTTAATACGAATTACACTCTTTCAAAGGTTGGAAACACGAATGACATAGAGCTGCTGGATTCTACTCATAACCCTATTCTTTCTGATATCAAGGGATTCCAAACTTCGTTTATTGGGTTTAAAACCAATCTTTATAAAAATGATAAACTGAGTCTTGGGTTTTTAGGCCATTTATATATTCCTGCCCTAGCATCGGGTGATTTTATAAGAACAGTTGGTCAGCGAGTAGCACCAGAGTTTTTAGTTCCAGCTACATTAAGTTTAAATGAGAGATGGGGAATAAGCGGACAGTTTGGTATGGCTTGGGACGGCTTGTCAAGTGATCCCTCTTACAACTATAATCTAGGTGTTGGATTTGGAATTTCTGAAAAAGTTGGATCCTACTTAGAAGCGGTTAGCTATTTTACCGCTGGTGAAGAGTTGGCATTTTTGAACGGAGGGTTTACTTACCTTGTTACAGATAACTTTCAGCTAGATTTAACTGGTGGATATAAGTTAACGGAAGCCGCTCCAGACTATTTTTTGAGTTGCGGATTATCTTACCGAATGTTAAAAAAGTAAGATTTCAATGAGAGTGTGTACTTTCTACCTCTCCAATGTAATACGAGCCTTTTGTAATCCATTGATTTAATGAATCCTGGATTTCTACTGAAGTAATCCATTGGTCATTTGATTTAACATTGTGCAATGCAATTTTTTCAACTTCATTTTCTTGCACCTTAAATCCATAAAATTCATTTCCTTCTTTTAAAACCGCAGCTTTTGGAAGAGCTAAAACATGTTCCGTTTCGGTTAGAATAACTGCTTGCACAAACATGCCTGCCTTTAATTCCTCGTTATCTTCAAAATGACAATGAATCTTTAGACTTCCATCTTTTGCATCTAGAACTGGATTTATATGTACTATTTCTGCGTTGAATTCTGTACTGCTACTGTTGATATTGAAAGTTACTTTTTGCCCGATTTGAACACGAGCTGCATCACTATCAAATATTTTTAATTCAAGATGTAAATGACTGTTAGATGCGAGTTGCATCAATAGCGTTTCGGCTGTGATATATTGACCCTTATTTACATCTACACTGCTTACATAGCTAGAGGTTTTTGCAAATATTCCTATACTATTTTGATATGAAGTACTGGACAATCTGGAAACATTTATACCGATATTTTGAAGTTCAGATTTTAGGCCGTTGTAGGTTGCCATTAGCCTATTATATTTTGACAATACTGCATCATACTCTCTTGAACTAGTAGCCTCTTTTTCTTTTAGCTCTGTTTTTCGAGCTAGTTCTTTTTCCGCAAGTTGAAAGTCGGCCTTTGTCTCTAGAAATAATCGTTGTTTCTCAATAATTGAGGGATTTTCTATCGAAAGGAGTAAACTTCCTTTTTTTACATATTCGCCAGGCAAATAGTTAATTTTTGTAATATATCCATCTGACTTTGAATGAATTGATATATTGTCGCTTGGCGGTATTTCAATTCGACCATTGCAAATTAAAGCAGCATTTAGTTCTTTAATTTGTGCCTTACCTTTTTCTATTTTGGAGTTCTTTAGAAGTTCTTCAATAGATAGTGAAGAATCTTGTTCAATCCCTTCTGTCTTGTCTGCCGGAGGGTTGCATGCTCCAATAAGTATGCAGGATAATAATATGACTATATTTTTCATTTCGTTTGCGTATAAAATGCGGTTTCTATTTGATTTTTGTTCCATGTTTTTATCCAGTTGAGATAATTGTATTTTGTCTCTATTAAACTGGTTAAGTATTGACTGTATTTGAGAACGTCAATTTCTCCTGAACTTAGTTTTTGATTAATTCTGGAATAATTTGAGTCGAAATCTGAATCGAAGTTGCTTGTATAGAATTCTTCATTTAGCTGTAATACTTCCTTATTTTCTTTCAAATGAATGAGTTGTAATTCCCAGTCTTGATTTGTTTGAAGGGCCTGATTTGCTAAAATTTCCGATTCGATAATTGCTTGCGATTGGATTGCCTTACTCTTTTTTCGATTGATAGGAATGCTAAGGCCCATATTTATTCCTTGGAACCCATATTCCTTCTCTAAGCTCTGATGGAAATAGCCTATGCTTAGATCTGGAGAGGTTTGTATTTTTTGAGCGACTCCGGCGTTATCCAAATTCGATTGATTTAATAACTCATGATAGTTGGAGTAGCTAAAATTTGAAAAATAGTGCAGAGGTACTTCGTTTACTCTGTTGAAACTACTGTCAAGTAATTGAGCAGAAGAGGGCAACAATGCCAATTGAAATATTTCTTGTTTCCATTTAAGAATTTCACTTTTTGCATTTATAATTCTCAAACGAGCCTTGCTAAGCTCATTTTTTGCTAGCATCCATTCAATTCCTTCTAGGTCGCCAGCAAGATATTGAGCTTCTAATACTGTTGTTACTTTTTGGTAATCTTTCGCTAGGGAAGCGTACCATCTTTCTACTTCAGAGGCACATAACCATTCATTATAGGCCAAATACAAATCTCTTTTCAATTCGAGTTCTAATCGCCGATTTTCCAAGCGGAATTGGGTCGTTTTATTATTCAAAATGTCATGCTGCTTGCCCTTTCGAAGAAGTGGTGTAATATCTTGATTTATATTGAGTTGATTATCGAAATCTGAAGTATTAAGTTGGCCTCCACTGTAATTAAACTCCGTAGGATCCAGTGCATTTTTTGCCTTGTTTTGAATGGTAACTTGTTCAAGCTTCAGTTGATTTTCTTGGAGTTCAATATTGTTATTTTTTGCATACTTATAGAGTTCATCAAAGGTTGAGAATGTTTGAGCATTACCGGATTGATAACCAATAATTAAGAATAGAATAACAGTTGTAAGCTTCATAATAGTTTTTTTCTTTAGTAAGTAATACAAGGTTGGTAGAACAATGAGGGTTAGCAAAGTAGATGAAACAAGGCCTCCAATAACCACGGTTGCTAATGGTCGTTGAACTTCAGCTCCACTACCCGTTGATAGTGCCATGGGGAGAAATCCAAGAGCTGCAACTAAGGCAGTTATAAGTACTGGCCTTAATCGCTTTGTACAAGCATTTGTAAGTATATCTTTGAACGAGGAACTCTTCTTAAAATCAGATTCCTTTATAGCACTAATTAGCACAATTCCGTTTAAAACGGAAACTCCAAATAATGCAATAAATCCAATGCCTGAAGAGATACTGAATGGCATATCTCGCACGAGCAAAGCAAAAATCCCGCCTATTGCTGATAATGGAACGGCCATAAAAATAATAGCTGCGTCTGATACAGTTCCAAAGGCCATATAGAGCAATAGAAAAATTATAGCAAGTGCAACAGGAACTGCAATCATTAATCGCTTACTTGCTTTTTCTAGGTTCTCAAACTGGCCGCCGTATTTTATACTATAACCAGAAGGCAGTTCTAGATTTGCATCAAGTTTATTTTGAATTTCCTCAACTAATGTAGCAACATCCATATTTCTCACATTCACTCCAATATTGATGAATCGTTGTGCTTGTTCCCTGCTTATCAGCATTGGTCCTTCAATATCTTGAATATGAGCAACTGACGATATTGGAATGGACTCATCGTTTGCATCTGAAACATAAATTGAACTTAAATCCAACTGATTTCGATAATCTTCGTTGTATCGAACTACAAGATCAAATTTGCGTTCTTGTTCAAAAATTTGACCCACGTATTCTCCGGCAAATGCAGCTCTTATTGCTGTATTAACCTCTTCAATTTGTACTCCAAATTGAGCAGCTTTATTTCTGTCAATTTTTACATTGAGCTGCTGCAATCCTTGTGTTTGATCCACTTTAATATCCGATGCTCCGTTAATGTTTGATATCAACGATGCTACCTCATCCGCTTTTTGTTTCAATACTTCGGTGTTTTCTCCAAAAAGTTTAATTGAAATATCGGATTTTGCTCCGGTCATAAGCTCGTTAAATCGCAATTGAATGGGTTGTGTAAACTCTATGCTAGCCCATGTAATTACAGATAGTTTATCTTTCATTAGAGCTACTAGTTCCTCACGTGTGGATGCGGTTGTCCATTCATCTTTGTCCTTCATTAGAATCATCACATCTGCATCTTCAATGGCCATAGGGTCTGTTGGAACTTCAGCAGTACCAATTTTACTTACCACGTGCTGAATTTCTGGGAAATTCTTAATAAGTATTTCTTCAGCTTTGGAACAAGTACTTATACTTTCTTGCAAAGAACTTCCAGGTTTGATACTTAGTTGCATCGCCATATCTCCTTCTTCTAATGTGGGAACAAATTCAGCACCCATACGGTTAAATAGAATTGTTGAAAATGCAAAAACGGACAACACAATTGCTAGCGTAATTTTAGGACTGTTTAATGCTTTTTTGAGTGATGGTAGATATAGCTGATTTAGTTTCTCTATAAAAAGTTCTGCCATATTTCTTTTAGTAGAAATTTTCCTCTTTAATAGGAGTGAAGCCATAACAGGAACATAAGTAAGTGATAATATTAGTGAACCTAAAATTGCAAAACTTACTGTTTGTGCCATTGGTTTAAATGTTCTTCCTTCAACACCTTCCAGGGTTAATATTGGAATAAAAACTAATAGAATAATTAGCACACCAAAGGCAGCCGAGCGATATATTTTACTAGAAGAAGTTCTGATTACTTCATCCATATCGGTTTTGGACAGTTCTTTTCCCAAGTACCCAATGGTAAGTACATGAAGAATGCTTTCAATAATAATAACAGCCCCATCTACCACAATTCCGAAGTCTATTGCACCTAGACTCATTAAGTTAGCAGAGATCCCAAATGCTCTCATACAAATCAAAGCAAAGAGTAAAGAGAGAGGAATAACGGAAGCTACAATAATCCCAGCTCTAAAATTCCCCAGTAAAAGGAAAAGCACTAAAATCACAATTAATCCACCTTCAATAAGATTGTTTGATACAGTATTTATAGTTCTATTTATTAGTTTACTTCGATCTAAATAGGGATAAATTGCTATTCCTTCAGGTAGCGATTTTTTTATTTCTTCAATGCGTGATTTCACATTTGCGAGTGCTTCGGACGAATTTGCTCCTTTAAGCATTAGGGTAATACCTCCAACAACTTCACCTTTCCCATCCATTGTCATGGCTCCATATCTTTTAGCACTTCCAATCTTGATTTGAGCAACATTTCCTACAGTTATCGGTTGACCATCTATTGAGGTAATAAGCGTGTTTCGAATATCATCCAATGTTTCAGCCCGACCTTCTGTTCTAATGTAAAATGCGTTGGGTCCTTTTTCAATATAGCTTCCACCACTGTTTGAATTGTTTCTTTGAAGAGCTTCAATAATTTCGGTGAGATGAATGTTTTTTGATTGCAATTGATATGGGTTAACAGAGACTTCATATTGCTTTAAATTTCCGCCAAAACTGCTGGTCTCAATTATTTGCTTGGTTCCATTTAGCTGACGTTTTACTATCCAATCTTGAATTGTTCGAAGTTCAGTATTGGTGTATTTGCCTTTCAACTTTGGTTCAACGGTAAGTACATATTGATATATTTCACCAAGTCCGGTAGTAATTGGCATCAGCTCAGGTTCTACTCCAATTGGAAGTTCTCCTTTTGCAACATCCAATTGTTCTTTGCAATACTGTCTAGCTTTAAGAATATCTAGGTTTTCTTCAAAAACTACAGTAATTACTGAGAGCCCATATCTTGAAATGGAACGAACTCCTTCAACATAAGGAAGGTTAGTCATCGCAGCCTCAACAGGAAACGTAATTAGTTGCTCAACTTCTTGAGGAGCAAATGTTGGTGCCGTACTTACTATTTGTACTTGATTATTAGTAATATCTGGAACTGCATCAAGTGGAATCTGGTTTGCATAGTAAATTCCACTAACGGCTAAGAAAAGTGTTCCAAGACCAACAAGTAGCTTGTTGGCCAACGAAAAATGTATAATTTTTTCAAACATTGAATACGTTTGTTGTTTTATTAAAAAAGTTTTATTAAAAAAGTTGAATTGAAAAAGCAATTGATAAATCGCTTTTATGAAGTTTAGGTTTTAAACCAATCTTGGAGGTCCTCGCTTTTTAGTGGCGGGCCGCATTATAGAATCAAGAGTAGATTCTTTAAAAATGGGTGGATAGCTTTGGCTTGCTTCTGCAATTGCAAAAGCAAAACTATAGAATGCTGGTTCAGTGGTAATAAAAGGAACCGACAATTCGATATTTGTGGACACATTGTAATCCTCTAAGTGGTTTTCTTCTCCTAAATCTTCGTGAAACATAGCAATTAGAAAATCCAAAGGAGATGAGTCTTGTTCAATGAGCTCATGATTCTCAATATCTTCAGTTTCTGAATGATGCTGATGAGGAACTGTTGAGTGCAGGAGTAAAATGCACAGGGCAGTGAACAATATGCTATTTCTGAAAGCGATTAACACGATAAATCTGATGCAAAAGTATATTCTTTTTCTCGTAATCTTTGTGTCTTGCTGTACAGAAGACAAGTGGGATACGCTAAACAATATGAGTTAAACACTTTTAACACAAGCGAATATGAAAGAAAGTTCATCCGATATCAAGACTGTATGAGTGCTACTTTTATGACTAGGAGCATTTGCTTAAACCTGCTTAAAAAGAGACTATTTATGTACAATTTTTTTGGTTACAACACCTTTATTGGTTTGCAGAACAAGAATATAAACACCTTTTGCTAAGTGCTCGAGATTCAAATTGCATGTATTTTGTAAGTTGGAGATGGTTTGATTGATAAGCTGAGTTCCAGATAAATCTGTGATACTAATTTGAGACAACCCCATTGAACTTTCAATTGTAAGTTTACCGTTGGAAGGATTAGGAAACACATTCAATTGGTTGCTTATTTCCTTTTCTAAATAAACCATAGAACTGAATTTGGATTGACCATCATAATCTACTTGCTTAATTCTGTAATAGACAATCTCCCGCATTTGATTCGAAACATTGATGTCGGTAAATGAATAATTAAGTATTGATTGACTAGTTAGCTTTTTGCTAGGCATGGTACCAATTGGTGCAAATTCAGATCCATCGAAACTTCTCTCAATAATAAAATGCGAATTGTTTTCTTCAGAGCCTGTTTGCCAAGAAACTACGCCATCATTATTTGACCATTTTGCATCCACAGTAAGGAACTCAACAGGTAAATAGTTTTGATGATTAATTGAGCCGAATGTAAACGGACTAAAACTAGATATGTAAGATGAAGTTGTATACCCT
The DNA here is from genome assembly GCA_013042025.1 of Bacteroidia bacterium. Lineage (GTDB taxonomy): Bacteria > Bacteroidota > Bacteroidia > NS11-12g > UBA9320 > UBA9320. The sequence goes on along the minus strand of JABDQY010000071.1, from coordinate 354 downwards.
TTGCCATTTACAATTGTGCCATTATGGAAGGCCATGTCAATCCAGTTTGATCCATCAAATTTTGCTACGCGTAAATTCGCCGCATTAATTATTCCACTTCTGGCTGAGTCTTCAAAGTATAGACTAACTCTCACATTTCCAGAGCCTACAGTTCTATCCAATTGCCAATACTCTACAATACTTACTCTCACTAAAGGAGTGTTGAAATTCCCAGTTCCTGTAGGCGTTGCATAAAAATATTGACAGCTCCATGAGGAAACAGTATTTACTACACTTGGTGCCGATATTTGATTTCTTGCCCAAATGGTGCTATCACCAACAGGAAAGACAAAAGCATCTTTACCAGTATACGTC
>JABDQY010000068.1 GCA_013042025.1 Bacteroidia bacterium | reverse complement strand
ACCATATAGATAAGCTTTTTTCTCTTGAAGATTTAATACTATTGAATCATCGGCTTGGTAAGCTACATTGTCTTCTAAAGATGATTTGTGATTAGCAATACTAAAACCAATGCTATCTGCTCCAATGGGGCTAATGCTCAAAGTAGAATCAGATTCTAAATTGGTTGAGTCAGGAGTTTGTGAAAATACCAAACTTGGTGTATAAAATACAAAACAAAACAAAAGCACTCGTTGAAATAAAACCAACTGATTTAGAACGCTTTGAAGATATGTTTCCCTAGTATTGTTCAACTAAAATTGAAGCTTTAAGCGATGTTGCAAATGAACAACATATATCCTACAAAGAACACCTCTAAGGTCATATTAATGATATTTCTTTTGGGGATTTCGATGTTGGGTACTTCAAAGCCTTTGAATTTGCTTAATTCTTCGATTAAAGTGGTGGTAATTGATGCTGGACATGGAGGAAAAGATCCTGGATGCCTTGGAGGGACTTCAGTCAAAGAAAAGGATGTAGCATTGGATATTGCTCTAAAACTAGGTAAAATGATCCAAGATAGTTTGCCCGATGTAAAAGTAATCTATACCCGCAAAGATGACCGATTTGTTGAATTGTGGCAGCGAGCTTCAATAGCAAATACCAACAAGGCAGATTTGTTTATATCCGTGCATTGCAATGCACATACGAACACGGCCTTAAATGGTTCTGAAACGTACGTTATGGGTCTTCACAAAAACAGTGGAAACCTGATGGTAAGTAAACGTGAAAACAATTCATTGAAATTGGAGGATGACTATAATAAGAGCGGACATTATTCGGATTTTGATCCTAATTCACCAGAAGCTCATATCATTCTCTCTCTTTACCAAAATGCGTTCTTAAGGCACAGTATAGATATAGCAAGTTCTATTCAAAGCAAAGTTAGGAAGAGAGGTAAATTGTACGATTTAGGAGTGAATCAAGCTGGTTTTGTTGTTTTATGGAAAACTACAATGCCAAGTATTCTTGTAGAAACCGGATATTTGACGAACTCCGAGAATGAAAAATATTTGACCTCAGAAATGGGTAAATTAGAATCTGCTTCGAATATATTTGAAGCGGTTAAAGAATTTAAATTCTCAATCGAAAAGAAATAATTAACTAAAACATCGTTATAATAACACATGCGAATTTCAAAAGAAACCAAAGTAGGAATATTAGCAGCTATCTCCATTGCCATTTTAGTGATTGGATATAATTTTCTGCGTGGTAAAAATGTTTTCACTACTACCAACGATTACTTCGGTGAATACGAACAAATTGAAGGACTGTTTGCTTCCAATCCTGTTTTAATTAACGGGTACAAAGTGGGTAGTGTAACTTCCGTTGAAGTAGACTACAGCACGTTAATACTTACTGTAGGAATTAAACTTCCAAGAGAAGTGAAAATTCCAAAAAACTCGACTATGAAAATCGTGAATAATGATATGATTGGTTCTAAAGCCATAGAAATTATTTTTGGAGATAGTAAAGAATTGGCAAAAGATGGAGACTATTTAAAAGCAACCCAAGATCAAGGAATTGCACAAGCGGTTAGTGATGTGTTAAATCCGCTTACCAAAAGTGTGAGTTCTGTACTTGGGAATATAGATACTGCAATAGCAGGAGCCGATTTAGAATCAACCCTAAAAGATGCCTCTATTGCTCTTAGAAGTTTTAAGGAAACCGCCGATAAATTGAATAGGTTATTGGATGGAAAAGGAGCTCAAATTGATAAAATTTTGGCTAATGTAGAAGAAACAACAAGTGGCTTAAAAGGATTGTCTCCTAAAATTGATGGCATTCTTGTAGACATAGACGAAACGAGTAAGGAGCTTTCAGCTATTGAGTTTGAAGCTTTGGCTTCTCAAGTGAAATCGCTTACTACTGAATTACAGAAAACTACAACATCATTAAATGGAAAAGAGAGTACACTCGGAATGTTGGTGAACGACAAAGAGATGTATACGAAAATTGATGATACAGTGGTAAAGCTTAAAAAGCTTTTAGAAGATATTGAAAAGTATCCTCGTCGCTACACTGGCGTTACAGAGCGTCAACGTAAAAAAGGAGATGAAGCGAAAGCTGAAGCTGGAGACTAATTTAGATTTACTAGTTTCTTAATCAATCCCGGTCCTTGATAAATGAAGCCGGTATAAATTTCAATCAAATTTGCACCTGCATCATACTTCGATTGACCTGAAGTTGCAGAATCAATTCCCCCAACACCAATAATAGTCATGTCTGATTTGGATCGAATGTTTTCAACGAATGAATTAGAAACATTTAGTACAGGAGCACCACTAATGCCACCTGCACCAATTTGCTCTACAACTCTTTTGTTCGATTTAACTAATAGCTTTCTGTCGATACTCGTATTTGTAGCTACAATTCCTTCAAAATTCAATTCACTTTGTAATTCAATAATCTCATTTAGCTGCTCAAAGCTTAAATCTGGTGCAATTTTCAAATACAATGGTTTCCATTTATCCTGCACTTCTCGAATAGCTAAAAGAGCTCCGATAATCTTTTTCAATTCTTCCTTATTTTGAAGTTCTCTTAAATTGGGTGTGTTTGGTGAACTTACATTAACAATAAAGAAGTCAGCAAGATCGTACAAATGTTCGTAGCATTTTACGTAGTCATTTACAGCTTCGTTATTTGGTGTTGTTTTATTCTTACCAATATTGACACCGATAAGCATGTCACAATCTCTTTCCTTTTTTCGAAATTTCTGTAAACGTGATTTAAGTGCTTTAACACCTTCATTATTAAAACCCATTCGATTTATAAGGGCTTTATCTCTTTTTAGACGAAATAATCGAGGTTTAGGATTTCCACTTTGTGGTTTTGGAGTAACGGTTCCTACTTCAATAAATCCAAAATTTAGTGCGTATAGCTGAGATAAAAACTTGCCATCTTTATCGAAACCAGCAGCTAAACCAACTTTATTTTTAAACTCTAAGCCGTCCAATTTAGTAGGAGTATCGCTTGTCTTAAACAAGTTTGAGACAAAAGGAATCGGGGCTACTATTTTGAATAACCTCATTGTAAAATAGTGTGCTTTTTCGGGTGATAATAGAAAAAGCAAATTCCTTAAAAGTGCATACATTGGGGC
>JABDQY010000063.1 GCA_013042025.1 Bacteroidia bacterium | reverse complement strand
GTGTTTAACGGAATATCTACTGAGATGTTTTTTAAATTATGCTGCGATGCTTCGATAATTGATATTTTATTATTCCACTTTCTTCTATTTTGTGGAACCTCAATTCGTTCTACATTATCAAGGTATTTTGCTGTCAGTGTATCTTCTCCTCTTATTTGATTATACTTTCCAGCAAAAACAACTTCACCTCCAAGATGTCCAGCTTCAGGACCCATATCAATTAAGTAGTTTGCTTCGTGCATCATGTCCTCATCGTGCTCCACTACAATAACAGTATTTCCCCTATTCTTTAAATCTTGTAATACCGAAATCAACCGTTCAGTGTCTTTTGAATGAAGCCCAATACTTGGTTCATCTAAAATGTATGTGCTGCCAACCAAGCTGCTTCCTAAAGAAGTTGCAAGATTTATTCGTTGACTCTCTCCGCCACTTAACGTATTGCTTAATCTATTCAACCCAAGATAAGTAAGCCCAACTCTTGATAAATAATCTAATCGATGAATAATTTCTACTAAAACAGGTTTTGCGATTTGATACGTTTGATCGTCCAATTTCAACTGGTCAAAATAGTGCTTGGCCTGTTCAATTGTTAGCAGTAAAACTTCACTGAGTGAGGATTGGTGTTTATCCTTTAAAAATGTAGGGTTCGTGTTTAGATTAATTAGTTTTATGTAAGAGGCATCCTTTCTTAAACGCGTTCCATGACAAGACGGACATTTAGTTTTACCTCTATACTTTGCAAGCATCACACGATATTGAATCTTGTAAGACTTTTCTTCTAAATATTTAAAAAACTGATTAATTCCTTGAATTGACTTATTCCCTTCCCAAAGTAAGCTTAATTCTTTCTCACTTAAATCTTTTATGGGTCTGTGAATAGGGAATTTTATTCGACTACTCTCTTGGATAAAATTGTTTTTCCATTCGCTTAATGTTTCGCCCTTCCAACATGCGACGGCGTTGTCATAAACCGATAAAGATTGATTTGGGATAACCAATTCTGGATCAATTCCAATAATGGATCCAAAACCTTCGCAAGAACTACACGCACCATAAGGATTATTAAAGCTTAAAAAATTTACAGATGGCTCTTCAAATGTGATTCCATCTAATTCAAATTTGTTATTGAATACAATTATACCATCTGGGGTTATAATCTGACATTCACCTTTTCCTTCCCAGAATGCAGTTTCAACTGAGTCGGATAAACGACTTTTATAATCATCATTTACAGCTTCTGTTTTTAGACGATCTACTAACACATAGTATTCATCTAGTTTCTGATCTTTGTAGTCTTCAATTTTATGTGAATTCCCATCAAACCAAAGGCGGTTGTACCCTTTTTGCAAAGCTATTTCCAAATAGTTTCTATCACCATCGTATTTTGGGAGGTAGCAAATATTTAAAGCGGTATCTTCACCTAAGGACAGTATATAGTTTATAACATCACTTGTAGCTTGTTTTTTGACTTCATTTCCACTTATTGGTGATATCGTTTTTCCTATTCTTGCCCAAAGTAGCTTAAGGTAATCGTACAACTCTGTGGAGGTGGCTACTGTACTTCGTGGATTTCGAGTATTTACTTTTTGTTCAATTGCTATACAAGGTGTAAGTCCTTTAATCGAGTCAACTGCAGGTTTTTCTAGTTTTCCAAGGAACTGACGTGCATAGCTACTCAAACTTTCAACATATCTCCTTTGCCCTTCGGCGTAAAGTGTGTTAAATATTAAGGAAGATTTTCCAGATCCTGAAACTCCTGTTACAACAGTTAGTTCATTTCTTGGAATAGATACATCAACCCCTTTTAGATTGTGTAAATGGGCATTTTTTATTGCAATGTGTTTTCCGTTTGTCACTTAAAAAACCTTTTTCAAATAATAAGAGGCAAAAGTGACTAATTTTAGGCAATAAATAGAACAATAGTTTGGGAGTTTGAAATTAATTTGCTATTTTAGTAGTTCATTTAAAATAAAAGAACGCCTATAAGCAATACCTCTACTAGTAAACAATTTTTTTAAACTAATTAATTTCAGAGGTATTATGCATTCTAGTAAAATTTCAGACCAACTGTTGGTAAAGCAGTATGTACAAGGCAACGAAGCTTGTCTTGAAATGTTAATCAATCGCCATAAAGAGCGAATTTTCACCACAATTATTCTTATTGTTAAAGACAGCTACATCGCTGAAGACTTATTCCAAGAGACTTTCATTAAGATTATTAAAAATCTCAAAGCGAAAAAGTATAACGAAGAAGGTAAGTTTTTACCTTGGGCAATACGAATTGCTCGTAATATGGCTATTGATCACTTTAGAAAAATGAAAAGAATGCCAATGGTAACAGACAGTTCTGGCGATGATGTGTTTCGAAAAATTAAAATTTCGAATGAAAACATTGAGCAACAGATTATTCGGTCTGAAAAAGAAAATAAGGTAAGGGTACTTATAGATAAACTACCTGCTGAGCAAAGACAGGTTCTTATTCTTCGTCATTACGGGGATTTGAGCTTTAAAGAAATTGCAGAAATGACCAACGTTAGTATTAACACAGCTTTGGGAAGGATGCGATATGCTTTAAACAACATGCGGAGAATGATGGAACACTCTCCTATTAAAGCTTAGCTAAACAAATTGTTACTTAATGCAAAAGCCCTCTTCGGAGGGCTTTTTTTTATGTTTTAGAAGTTCAAAAGCATTCACAAGAATTATAAAATGATTTATCCACGTTCTTGTTTATAAAATTTAACAATGATATATGGCTATAATGCCTATCAGTACTACATTTGGGCGTTTACGGCAAGATAAGCTAATTATCAAAAATTAAATGGCAACAAATCAGTATAATGAAGATAGCATACGGTCACTAGACTGGAAGGAACATATACGGTTACGACCAGGTATGTATATCGGAAAGCTAGGAAATGGTTCCTCAGCTGAAGATGGTATCTACATCTTAATCAAAGAAGTCATAGATAACTCAATAGATGAGTTTATGATGGGGAATGGTAAAAAGATTGAAATCAAACTAGCAGATAACCATGTTTCAGTTCGTGATTACGGTCGTGGAATTCCCCTAGGCAAGGTTGTAGATGTTGTAAGTAAGATTAATACTGGGGCTAAGTATGATTCAGCAGTTTTTCAGAAATCTGTCGGATTAAATGGTGTTGGTACTAAGGCTGTAAACGCCCTCTCCTCTTACTTTAAGGTAATTAGTTATAGAGAAGGCAAATTCAAAATGGCTGAATTTACCAGAGGAGTTTTAACAAATGAGGAAGATGGTAAAACAGAAGAGGGAAACGGAACGTATGTTGAATATACAGCTGATGTAGAAATATTCAAAAACCATAAATACATAACGGACTACATTGATAATCAAATGTGGAATTACGTGTATTTGAATGCGGGATTGAGTATCTATTTTAATGGCACCAAATACTTTTCTAAAAATGGATTATTAGATCTGTTGGATAGGAAAACCAATGAAGATGAAATAAGGTATCCTATTATACATCTTAAAGAGGGTGATATTGAAATGGCAATAACCCACGATGTTCATTATGGTGAAGAATATTATTCTTTTGTAAACGGTCAGAACACAACGCAAGGAGGAACGCATGTTGCTGCATTTAAAGAAGCATTGGTGCGAACTATTCGTGACTTCTATGGTAAAACATTTGATTCTACAGATGTAAGAGCATCATTGGTTTCAGCCATTAGTGTGCGTATTCAAGAACCTGTTTTTGAATCCCAAACTAAAACGAAGCTTGGAAGTACTGAGATATCACCAGATGGCCCATCTCTAAAAGCAGAAATAAATCAATTTGTTAAAGCACAACTCGATAATTACCTGCATAAAAATCCTGACACTGCCGAAGCACTTTTAAAGAAAATTCAGCAATCCGAACGTGAACGTAAGGATATGGCCGGTGTTCGAAAAATTGCTCGTGAGAGAGCTAAAAAAGCTAGTGTACACAACAAAAAACTAAGAGATTGTAGAATTCATTACATGGATGAGAAACATGAAAGTCGCTTAGAGACAACTTTGTTTATCACAGAGGGGGATTCTGCAAGTGGAAGTATTACTAAGGCTCGAGATGTTCAAACTCAAGCGGTATTTAGTCTTCGAGGCAAACCCTTGAATTGCTTTGGAATGAAGAAAAAGGTTGTATACGAGAATGAAGAGTTTAATTTGCTTCAACACGCTCTAAATATTGAAGAGAGCATAGATGATTTAAGGTATAATAAAATTGTAATTGCAACGGATGCCGATGTAGATGGTATGCACATTCGATTATTAATTCTTACTTTCTTCCTTCAGTTTTTCCCTGATTTAGTTAGAAAAGGACACGTGTATATCCTTGAGACTCCATTGTTTAGAGTTCGAAATAAAAAAGAGACCATCTATTGTTACTCAGAAAGTGAACGTAGAAAAGCCCAATCAAAACTTGGTAAGTCAGCTGAAATAACACGATTCAAAGGATTAGGGGAAATATCACCAGATGAGTTTGGTGGATTTATAGGAGAAGACATTCGATTAGAACCTGTATTGCTTACAGAAGATTCGTCAATTAACAAAATCCTCTCCTATTACATGGGTAAGAACACACCAAGTCGTCAAGAGTTTATTATTAACAACCTCAGATCAGAGATTGACGAAACAAGTGATGAAGAAGAAGTTGATTTAAAGAAAGAAGATTTAAAAGAAATTGAAGAAGCCGCTTAATTATGGACGAGAACGAAGAGTTAGAGGATAATAAACCGCTTCCAGAAGAGAAAGAGACTAAGATTGACCTAGAAGACGGTCAGCGTGCAGTGAAAGGCATGTATGAAGATTGGTTCCTTGATTACGCTAGCTATGTAATCCTTGAACGAGCTGTGCCCCATATTAATGATGGATTAAAGCCTGTTCAACGA
>JABDQY010000060.1 GCA_013042025.1 Bacteroidia bacterium | reverse complement strand
AACCAATGGTTAGTACATCAACATTGTTATCTTTTCCTAACTCTTCATTAGATATTAATTGCTTGCTGAATTCAAGAATGTACTTGTCACCATAGGGAGTGTTCCAATAAAAGGCTCCTTCTTTATATTCATTTACTTTAGCCGTGTCAAATGAGGATAAAGTATGTGGAAATTTGGGATAGAAACGGTCTTTTTCAACTCCAATGCTATCAATACTTGTTGAAGACAATCGAGCAAAACGTTTATCCAATATCCATCCATTCGCTAATTCTTCTTTTAAAACTTCACTGGCAGAAAAGCCTTTAACCCAATTAGGGAATGGCTGCTTATACGAATTGGTACTAACCATTGTGGTAGTGGCAGCGTTAAACCAAAACGCTCTATCTGCACTTTTTCCTCCCATAAGAACCGAAGAACGATCCTTTAATGCAATACTGTAGTATTTAGATTCGGAATTACTCGCTTTTATCCGATCTCCAAAACTTGGTTTTAAAAGTCGTTTGGAAGATACTTTTTGAAGGAAACAAGAGTCTACCCCAATAAAGGTAACAGATGTATCTTCAATACTATAATGGTTTTCTTGAGTACTTCTGTTGTAAATAGTGTTACCAGTAATGCCATTTAATGATGGATGAAATCCTGTTACTATTGTAGCATGTCCGGCTGCAGTTGTGGTATTGAAGTGATTGTGGTTTGCATTGTTAAAAACGATTCCGTTGGAAACGAGTTCTTTGAATCCATATTCCATCTGAGAATTGAAATCATCTAAATAATCTCCTCTCATTTGATCAATACTAATTAGCACAACAAGCTTAGTTTTCTTGTTGGTTTGTGTACAACCGACAAGTGAAAGAATGAATAAAGCGGCTAGTAAGGACTTCAAGTCGCGAATTAAACAACTATTGTTTGTTTTTAGTAAAAAAAGAATAAAAATTGACCTTTAGTCAATCTTGTTTGTTATACAACTAAATACGAAACATATTTGTCACATGCAAAAATGGATTACTCTATGTCTAATTCTAGTGCTTTCCTATACTGGGTATGCTCAACGGGTTATTTCTGGAGTAATTTATGATCAAGAAGAACTTCCAATTTCCAACGTAAAGGTTCAAGAAAGAGAAACGAATAACTTTACCTTCACTTCATTTGATGGCACTTTTACCTTGCAGCGATTTGATACTGATAATGTATTAATCTTTTCTCACCCACAATTTGATACGCTCCGAAAAGTGGATACCATTTCTGATCATGTAAAGATATTTTTAACCTTAAAACGCGGAGGCAACCCTTACAACTTAGCGGGATCCGTTGGGTATACAGATTTTGAACATAAAGTAGTCAATAAACACTTGGACAACATGCCCTATTTTTTAGGTGAAGCTGATGTAAACAGACAACTACAAATGTTACCAGGCATAGAACATGGGAGAGAGGGTTTTAGTAATTTATATGTAAGAGGCGGTGATGTAGACCAGAATCTTATGTTGTTTAACGGAACTCCAATTTATAATTTTAATCACTTATTTGGTATCTCTTCTACCTTTCATCAGAAGAGTATAAAAAGCACCAATGTATATAAAGGAATTGCTCCATCAAAATATGGTGGTAGAACCTCTTCTGTAATTGATCTTCAGACAGCTAAAAACGCTAACTATAGCGGCTTAATTGGTGAGTTTGAAATGAGTCCTCTGAATGCGGGGATTTATATAGAAAACATTAACAAAGACGAAAATTATTTTACCGTATCTGCAAGAAGATCTTGGCTTGACCTTATGCTTCCAACAGAGTTTAGAAGAAGTCAGCTGAACTTTAATTTCTATGATTTGCAGGTAAATTTTGGATTTAAGGTAAACGACAAAGATCAGTTGGATGTTAGTTTTTTATCTACTCGTGACCTCTATTTTATTGCGTTTCTTGATACGGTAAACAACGAGGAAATATTACTTGGTTACACACAGAAATGGTCTAATATATTAGGTTCGGTAAAGTACACGCAAAACATAAATCCACTGCTTACTGCAGAGCATTCATTGCATTTTTCACAATACAAAAGTTCAGAAGATTTAGAGGAAGAGGTGTTTGTAAATTCAAATGCCCCTAATCCATATAGCAGGGAATTATTAGAACGTGGAGTAAAAGATATAATTCTTCGTACTAATTGGAAGTATGTGTTTAATAATTCAAATACTGTTAACTTTGGCTTGCAATCAAATGCACGTTTCTTTTTAACAGGTAAGGGAACAAATTTCTCAACGGATTACCCTGGGATTGATGACATCAATCAGGTAGTAGGAGCATTGAACTATAAACCTACATTTGAGAATAGTCTTTATGTAGAAAACACCTATCAAAATTCAGATAATTTTGAACTAGTGTATGGAATTCGTGCGACTTCATATTATAATAACTCGTATTCCAAAATTGTGGCTGAACCTCGATTACATGCAAGTTATTATTTGCAAAACAGAGATGTTATAAAGTTTGCATACAACCGGCACAATCAATTTGTAAGTCAGTTAAATCTAGGAGAAAGTAACAATCCTGGAAATCTTTGGGTTCCAGCTACCGAACGCACATTACCTAAGATTGCTAATATAGCTGAAGTTGGATATGAGAGATTGATAAAGGAGTCCTATAGTCTTACTGCTAGCGTATACTATAAAAACTATGAAAATCTAATACAGCTTGACAATTTTAGTGACTTGTATAACGCCGAAAGTGATTGGGAGAATAACGTTTATTTAGGAACAGGTGTTGTCTACGGCGGTGAGGTAATGTTTCAGAAAAATGAGGGTGATTTTACGGGTTGGGTTAGTTACGCCTTAGGCAGAAGTACGAGAAACTTTCCAGAGTTATTTAATGAAGACTTCTTATTCACGTT
>JABDQY010000049.1 GCA_013042025.1 Bacteroidia bacterium | reverse complement strand
CCCATGCTCTATGGCTTAAACGTTCCGTTGGGCTTATAAAATTACCTGCAGCGTTGTTTACTAGACCATTAAAACTTCCAAAATGATTAACAATATTTTTCAGAGCCTCATCTACTTGATTGCTTTCTCTTACATCGCAAACCACAGGCAGGACATTAGATTTTGAGATTTCTTCAGCTGTCTCAATTAGCTTTTCTTCCCGTCTTCCAGAGATGGCAACTTTTGCTCCTAATTCCACAAAGTACTTTACCATCGACTTCCCTAAACCAGTTCCGCCACCTGTAACCCAAATAACTTTATCCTCTAGAGAGCCTTCTTTCAGCATTGGTTGTGAATATTTCGCCATGAAGAGCAAATTTAAACTTATGCCTTAAGATTAAGCACATTGACTATTAAATGTTAATCAATTATTTCTTTAAAGAATGCTTCATCATGTTTTCAACCAAAACTGATTCAGCTTGCTTCTCACTCTTAATTTTGATAAAACTTCCTTTTCCTTTTGAAGAAAGCTTATCCATAAAAGTTAGGGCTAATTTAGACTTACCGAAACCGATAGTTGAAAGCAAGATGTTGTTATCTCTTGATTGTTTAGCCACATTTCTCAGAAGCTTATTCTCATTAAAACCTCTTGAATTAAAGACTCCATCACTTGCAAGAATAATTTCATTGTTCCCTTCTGGGATAAAGTTAGACAATGCAGTTTCATATGCCATATCTAAGCCTTCTTTACCGTAAGATTGTCCTTGAGCTCTTAATTGTTCTACGACTTTATTGAGTTCTGCTTTGTTGGCACCAGACACCCCATTTATCAAAATTTTAGCCTGTGTAGAATAGGTAATTATGGTTACTTTATCCTCTGGCCTTAAAACAGCAATCATTTGATACATGCTGTACTTCAATAAAGGCAGTTTATCATCATGTTTCATGCTTCCTGAAACATCTATTAGAAAAACAAGATGATTATACGCATATTTAAGATCGCTTAATGTGCCATCATTTGAAAAATCTTGGGAGTCAGCAAGTGAGATTTCAGGTTCTTTAACCACTATTTGAGGAACATTCACTTCTGGTTCCTCTTCATTTGCTTGTTGCGAAATTTTTTCTTCTTTCACATCTTCATCAGCTGGTTCTTCTTCACTATGTTTAAGCGTTGAAAAATCAAATTCCTCATCATTAGTCTCTAAGGGTTCTCGCGATAATGCAATTACTGTTTTCTCCGTATTGCGAGCGATATACACATCTGTTCTAGCAATCTTATAATCCTCATGATCAATTATTAACTGATAGAAATCGGGTTTTTCTCTTTTTAGACTGACTTCAGATTTGTCACTTACAAAAGACTCTTGACTGTATCTCGTTTTTAAAGTAATTTCAAAATCAGAAATAGGTGCTCCTGTTTCTTTATCGATTACCTTAATTGAATGAATGAACTGATTGCTTTCCGCAAGTCTGCTATTATCGATTCGTGGGCATACAGTGAATGCATCTGGATGAAAAGATTGAATATTTCCAGCTATTGTAAAGGTAATTGGCCTATTTTGAGTACTGATATATACATCAATATCCCTTGAAAATCTACCAAAAGCCTCAGTGAAGTACTGAATGCTAATGTTGGTAGTTTCACCTGGTTGTAATTTATCCTTTCCAAATTTCACCAATACATCGTATTGATAGGCAATAGGTAAAAACAGCTGCTCCTTCCCAGATGTATTGGTATAGGAGACTTCAAATATTGGATTATTCCATTCTTTCACCTTCCCAAAATCTTGGAAAGTGCGTGGTACTCTTTGTCCAAAAACTGAGGTCAAAATGAGTAAAAATATACCAAATGAAATTAATCTCATAAAATAGAATAACGATAAAAGCGTTTTTTAATTTTAGAATTGCAAAACAAATGCCATATATCGCATTTCTATGTATTCTTCTAAACTTAATGCATTAAGTACTAAGATTGATCAACTATTATAAAATATTGGACTTAGAAAATTATGCTTCTCTTGAAGAGGTTAAGACTGCATATAAAAACAAAATAAGAGTCTATCATCCAGATATAAATTCAAGTGAAGAGGCTGAAGATATTGCTAAATTGTTGAATGTAGCCAAAGATCATTTGGGTACCACGGAAAACAAAGCTAAATACGATAGGCAATTAAAATTAGCATACCTTAATGAAATATCTAGGCTTTCAAATCAAGTTCATCATACAAATCAAGATGGACGAAGCTTTTGGCAAAATCTCTCTCAAACAGAGCGAAAAAGAAGATCTGAAGAGGCAAAAGCAATACGAGCAAAACAGCGGTACGATGCTTCTGTACTAAAGTACCCGTTGCACTTAAGATTTATGGGAAGCTTTTTGCTTATGTTTTGGGGATTACAGGTTTTTTATAGCAATTATTTCTTAATGTACCCTGGATACGAGTCGGTAAAGATTGCATTTGGAATAATGATATTTATAGCTGGTGTTGCAACAACTACCAATGAGTTCTATAAACATTATTCGTTCAAAGCTTTAGATAACCACATCAAGTTGAATTACAGCAGTATAGCAAGGTTTTTCTTTTTCTTAAGCATTCCAGTTGGTATTTTCTTGGTTATTAACCTCAATCAATATCGCAAAGACTATTTGTTAAAAAACAACTTTCAGTATTATCAAGCTTCCATTCAAAAAGAGCTTACGGGAGGTGGTAAAACAATTTATTATTACACCATTGATGGACAGACTTACTACAAAAGTACAAGAGGTCTTAAGCATGGATATATAAAAATTGGAAGAGACAAGATGCTAATTATCTATGCCAAACCAAATCCAAAAATAGCAAGACCAGTTGCTCCAGATGAAGCATACTCATTACCAAGAAATCTCTAGACTTTAAGAATAAATCGCAGATTAATTCTTCTACCAGTTAAATAGTTTGGAACACCGTAAACGTTATTGGAGAAATCTTTAATTAATACATAAGAAATTGTATTATTAACTTGCAGTAAGTTAAAGATTTCTAAACTAGCCCAAAGAGATTCTGCTCCATTTAACCATTTCGGTCTTCTTTCCGAATTAGCATCAATCAGCACTTTTGAAAAACCAATATCAACTCTTCTATAGGGTGGAATTGTAAACCCTTCTTTGTATCTATTTTTTCCATCAAAAAAGAAAGGCACTCTTGATCCAAATACAAGTGCTAAATTCATTTTATAACTTGGATTACTCTCTAATTCATCTTGAAATAAAATTGAAAAATTAACCCTTTCGTCAGTTGGTCGTCTTAACCAATCGCTCAGTTGTTCATTCCCATTCTCGTCAGTATAATAAATCCGCTCTTTTGTTTGAAGCAACGATAAATTAAACCAACTTTCAATGCCTTCAATAAATTCCCCATTTACTCGAGCATCAAAACCAGCTGCATAACCTTGTGAACTATTTTCTGCTAAATAACGAATACGAACATTATCTACGATATATGGAACCATGTTATCCAAATGCTTGTAATAAACTTCACTCATAAATTTGAATGGTCTATTCCAAGCTTTAAAGTTCATATCAGCACCCAACACAAAATGAATTGATTTTTGAGCCTTTAGATTAGTATTAATTTCACCAGCTAAGTTTCGGAGTTCTCTATAAAAAGGTGGCTGATAGTAATAGCCTGTTGCAAATTTCAACAACCAATCTCTTTTCTTTAGGCTGTCGTTTCTGTCATTTTCATTTTTTGAAAATCGCAGGCTGTCATTAAATGGTTTATTGGGTTCAATAGACAACTGAAATCTTGGACTAATTACATTCTCTTGATTGAAGCTCCAGAAATTGCTGCGTATTCCATAAGTTGCACTGAAATTATTTTTTCGATTCAGTATTTGACTATTCTGAACAAAGCCCATAATTCTATATGAAGATAACGCAATATTGGCCTTCAAATACTCATCAAGAATTATCTGATTTGTTCCTGTGGTATCCGTTAAAGTTGTAATATTATACTCACTACTATCATTGTATCTCCATTCTTTAAGTTTATCGGTTATAGTTTCGTTTGTATACCGAACTCCCCACTCTAAAGTAGATTTCTTCTGAAAGTACTTTCCCTTAAATGAACTGGTATAGACATTTGCCGTTAGATCGTTTCTGGCATGATCTATAAAATAACCTACACCCAATAATCGCTTTTCATTAGCAAAATCATCAGAACCTAAGTTCGTTTCCAATTCAGACAATCTATAAGCACCTTCTACGGTAAAATGTTCTCTTTCTGAAGTGTTATAAGCAGATGCGTTAAGCTTTAGACTAAGCTTTTCCGATGGTTTGTAGGATAAGCTTAATGCATTCATAAAAGTGGTGTATTGCATTAATTCCTGCCCACCAAAAGCAACAAACAAACTTAATGCACTATTCACATTACCAAAGCTGGTTTGACGAGATTGAGGTGAAACAAGGTATCTGTTTTGAGACATTGTAGTTAAATAAGACAAGTCTAAATCAGATCTCAACTTATATTTTAACAAAGCTTGAATATCGTAAAAACGGGGCTTATAATCTCCTTGTACATCAAGTGTACCAAGCAAATACTGATTACTACGATATCGCGATCCAAACAAATAACTAAATCGCTTTCCAATCTTATCCTCAAAGTGAATATTGGCTCCTAAAAAACTCATCTGAAGTGTTGCAGCAAATGAATCTGGCTCCCGATATTTTATGTCTAGTGCAGATGAAAGTTTGTCTCCGTATTTAGCTTGAAATCCACCAGCAGAAAATTCTAGAAAATCTACTAAATCCGCATTAATAACACTTAGTCCTTCTTGCTGACCACTCCTAACTAAAAATGGTCTATATATCTCAATATCATTTATGTACACAAGATTCTCATCAAAATTCCCTCCTCTTACATTGTAACCAGAAGATAACTCACCGCCTCCGCTCTTTACACCCGGACCAAGAAGTTTTAAAACTTGTTCAATTCCTCCAGTAGTAGCAAAGCGTTCTACTTTAACAGGCTCCAATCGCACTACCGATGGATATTTTCTAATTCGATCTACTTTAATATCTACACCACCTATTACTTCAGTAATCTCAAGAACAAAATTTTGACCTTTCTTCGCTCCTGGTGCAATACTCCCAATTGCTTTATTCTTGGTGAATGTTGAATAGCTTATCTGAATAACAAATGTTTGATTTGCAGGAACAGAAATTGAATAACGACCTTTTTCATTGGAATAAGTGCTTTTACCTGTTTCTCTAATTTTAACAAAAGCATTTGCAATTGGCTCTAAATCTTGGTCGTATACGATTCCTGTCAAACTTGCTTCGGATTGAGCATAGCCAAGGTATCCTAAAAATATAAATAGAGATATAAGTAAGGTGTGCTTCAAAAGAATAGTAACGTGCTTCCTTCTTCTCTATTGCTTCAGTGCTAAAATAGTTTCAGTAGGGTTGGAAGATTTAAATACAGTGCTTCCTGCTACTAAAACATTTGCTCCACATTCCAGCAATTTTTGATAGTTTTCGAGATTAACTCCACCATCTACTTCTATGTAAGGAGTATGATTTTTCATCTCAGAAATATTGCGAAGTTGTTGCAATTTGTTGTAGGTGTTTTCTATAAAACTTTGACCTCCAAATCCTGGATTTACGCTCATTACGCATATCAAATCAATTTCTTTGTAAACATCATTGAGTAGATGAACTGGAGTATGGGGATTTATAGCAACTCCTGCTTTACATCCAGCTTCTTTAATTGCAGATAGCGTTCTATGTAAATGTGGACATGCTTCATAATGCACCGTAATTACCTCTGCTCCAGCATCTGCAAATTGTTGAATGTATTGATCTGGATTTACAATCATTAAATGAACATCCAAAGGTTTCTCTGCATATTTATTAATTGCCTTAACTACAGGAAAACCAAATGAAATATTTGGAACGAATACACCATCCATTACATCCACATGAAACCAATCTGCTTCACTTTCATTTATTAACTCAATATCGGATCTTAGATTACTGAAATCTGCAGATAATACTGATGGTGCTACTTTATGTATCATGTTTTTAGTAAAAATTTATGTCTTTTATAAGTTCTTTGCCGGCAAATTTATTCACCTTTTCTATCAGTACCAACTTATGATATCTCAACTCTGCTTTTAAAGGAGCAGAAGAAAGAGTCAGGTACAGAATTTTATTTTGGATGAAGATTTTGGTAGTTTTTTGAGCAATCATTCTTCCAGCAATTTGTTCCCAACTATTGATTACTCCAATTTCATCATATTTATCTCCTAGACGATAGGACTTAAACAAGTTCTTAACCAAATCTTTAAATGACTTTTCTTCTTCCAATTACTTTAGTGTTATACTTTGATGTGATTTGCCAATTTCTTTACAAAAACCCTCCAATCTAGAGATATTTGTGTCTGTAATAAAAATTTGTCCAAAGTTACCCTTTTTAATAATCTGAGTTAGCACTTGAGCACGTTCTTCATCAATTTTTTCGAAGATGTCATCAAGAAGCAAAAAAGGAAGAACATTTTTACTTTTTGCAATGTACTCATATTCAGCAAGTTTAAGTGCTATTAAACCGCTTTTTATTTGCCCTTGTGAACCGTATTTTTTCAGACTTAAGTTTTCAATTTCAATATCCAATTCGTCTTTGTGCACTCCACTAAAACTTCGTTGAACTGCAATGTCTTTTTCTCTATTAATAGCGGTCAATTCGCGATAAGTATGCTGCTCCAATTGGCTAATATACGTGAGCTTAATACTTTCCTTTTCTCCAGATAATTGCGTGTACTTTTCTTGAAACACTACTGAAAAAAGTTCTAAAAACAC
>JABDQY010000047.1 GCA_013042025.1 Bacteroidia bacterium | reverse complement strand
GTTAAAAGGGAAGGAAATCCTCACAATGGTAAGATAGTAAAAGATAGCAACGGAGATTCTGTTCGAATTCCTGGAGCTTGCAAGGCGGTTCAAGCAGTTGGATGGTTTATTGACGAATACAATGTTGCTCAAGTATCGGCCAATTTAACCAACTTTAGTATCACACCAATCCACACCTTCTTTGATGAAGTTCAAAAAAGCTGTTTAAAAAGAGGAGTACGAATTACGGGTAGTGAACTTGTAGGTTTAATTCCGTTAAATGCTATGCTTGATGCCGGTCGTCATTTCTTGAAAAAGCAAGAACGTTCATTAGGTGTTAGCGATGCTGAGCTCATACACATTGCGGTTAAATCCTTAGGCCTAGACGAACTTGCTCCATTTGATCCTCAAAAGAAAATAATTGAATACCAGCTTAAATCGGTTGAATCTGAACATCTCATTTCGATGAGTGTTAAAGAACTTGCAAATGAAACAGCTTCTGAAAGTATGGCACCAGGTGGTGGAAGTATCTCTGCTTATGTTGGTGCTTTAGGAGTTTCACTAGGAACTATGGTTGCTAATCTATCCGCAAATAAACCTGGATGGGAGAACAAGTTGGATTACTTTTCTCCATTGGCAGAAACCGGACAAGCTATTAAAAATGAATTACTCTTCTTGGTAGATGAAGATACGCGATCTTTTAATGCCATTATTGATGCCATTAGAATGCCGAAAGATTCTGAAGAGGAAAAGAAGTTAAGAAAGAATGCTATAGAAAAAGCAAGCCAATATGCTGCAGAAGTTCCACTAAAGGTTATGGAAACTTCAAGCAAAGCGATTCACCTCTTAAACGAAATGACCAATAGTGGCAACCCCGCTTCAATAACAGATGCTGGCGTAGGTGCCTTATGCGTTAAAACAGCGATTGGTGGAGCTTTCATGAACGTAATGATAAATATCAAAGACCTTAACGATAAAGAATTCTCAAAACAAGTTGCCGTTAAAGCAAAAGACATTTATTCAGAATCTAGTCTACATTTAGACAAAATAATAAGTCAAGTAAATAAGACAATTGACTTTTAAACACATAGTTACCATACAATATTGTGAATTGAAATTTAGTTATTATTGTATCGTATAAATAAATTATTTTAAATTGCGACCGAAGTTTATGAAGAAAGCACTTACTACCCTAATCCTCTTTGCATCTATTTATTCTTTTGCACAACAAGATCCTTACTTTACTCACTTTAAAGATGTTATGCAAACGTATAATCCTGCTGCAGCTGGAGAGCACTGGGGCAAAATTTGTGTAAGTGGTTTAACACACCATCAGTGGAGAGATTACGATGATCAAACTTTTACCCGTGGTAAAGATGGTGACCCAAATTACAACAACGACGTAATTTATGATATAGCACCCGTTACGTATAATCTAAATATTGGTACTTCATTTAGACTCTCTAAAGACAACAGTAAATTTTTAGGAGCAGGACTTACAATCATTGATGATAAAATTGGATATACAAAGAGTACCTCCTTCATGCTAAACCTAAACTATAAGATGATGTTCCAGGGCGATTTTAGAGAAATTGCAGTTGGAGCAGGATTAGGTGGAACTCAGTGGGGATGGGATAAACCAAATTACAAATCAAAAGATCAGCTGGACCCTAACATCCCAATTACAGGAGGTAATCAAATGAAATTTGACGCAAACTTTGGTGCAATGTTTAAGCAAAAAAGAATGTCAATCTTTCAAGACTTCTATGCAGGCTTATCAGTAACCAATCTAAATTCAGCTCAATATACGGTTCAACTAACCACTCAGGGAGGCAATACTACATTGGCAAGAAAGTTTGTACCTCATTACTACACAATAGTTGGTGCAGATTATGAATTGAATAACGGAATTATTCTTGAACCAGCTATTTTAGGAAAATACGCATTGGTAGGAAGTGAGTACCGTCCGCAGTTTGATATGAACATGACGGCATTATTTGCAAAAACATTTAGAGGTGGGATTGCATACCGACAATGGGGTAATGCTGATGCCATTTCTTTACTATTGGGATATGAAAAAGATCCATTACAGGTAGGTTATTCTTATGACATTACGGTATCAAATGTTCAAAAAGTAAGTAATGGTACTCACGAAATATTTTTAAAATATTGTTTCGGAATTGAAACTACTCCTCCAAGCCCAATTATTAGATTAACTCCAAGATTTTTGTAGTTAGACATATATTTAATTATTTTTGTTAATACTAAACTACTAATCAAAGCGTTATTAATCGGAAGTTGGAATTAAAAAAATTGGATATTTCAACATTTGAACGTTAATTTGTAAAACTTTTTAAAAGAGGTATTTATTATGAAGTACATAGCTAAGGCACTTGTGATGGTAACATTTTTTTCGCTAGTTGGATGCGGAATGGGAGACAATGGGGAACTGATTGGAGTTCAAGGAAGAAGTCCTTGGTTCCATCCACAACCTTTTGGAACAGTTTATATTCCAACAGGAACATTCCACACTGGTCAAAGTGATGAGGATATTTTCCACACATACATCGCTCCTAACAAACAAATCTCAGTTCACGCAATGTGGATGGATGATACTGAAATCACCAACAATGAGTATCGTCAGTTTGTAGAGTACGTTAAAGATAGTATTGCTCGAAGTAGCAAATACCTTGGTTTGGTTACTGAAGGTATAGATGATCATGAAATTCTTGATTACGAAGAAGAAATTGATTACAATGAGTCATATGATGATTTGGAACAAATGTATTACCAAGGTAAAGAGCGTTATGAGTTCCGCCGTCAGATTGATATCCGTAAATTAGAATACAATTACCAATGGATTGATTTTAAAGCAGCTGCTAGAGGCGACTACTTCAATTCAAATAGAGCTGATTATATCAAAGAGAATACGGTTAAAATCTATCCTGACACGTTAGTTTGGATTAGAGATTTCACTTATTCTTATAATGAGCCAATGACTCGTCAGTATTTCTATCACCCAAAATATGATGATTATCCGGTTGTTGGAGTATCATGGCATCAAGCAAACGCTTTTTGTAATTGGAGAACAAGATGGCTGAATAGATATTGGATGCGTGAAAACATGCCTATTACTGAGTACTGGAGACTTCCAACAGAATTTGAGTGGGAATTTGCAGCTCGTGGAGGAAGAGATAACAATATGTATCCTTGGGGTGGTCCTTATACAAGAAATAGTAAAGGATGTTTGTTAGCAAACTTCAAACCTAATCGTGGTAACTATATGGCAGACGGTGGATTGTATCCAGTTAGAGCTGACTCTTATTTCCCAAATGATTATGGACTATATAACATGGCTGGGAATGTAGCTGAGTGGACAATATCTGCATACGATGAGTCTAGTCATCAATTTACACATGACTTAAACTCTGACTATCAGTATGATGCAGAGGATGACGGACCGTTAACTTTAAAACGTAAAGTAACTAGAGGAGGTAGCTGGAAAGATGTTGCTTACTTTATTCAAAATGGTTCAAGATCATATGAATATCAAGATACTTCTAAATCATTTATTGGATTTAGATGCGTTCAAACTTACATCGGACGTTCTGCTACTGATAGTAGATAAAAATAAATATTACATTAGATAATATTTGTTTTTCAAATCCGTTTATATATTTGACAAAAATTTATTTAAATACTTAAAAACAAAAACAACTTTAACTGAAAAATTATTATGGCAAATTTCTTTGAATCAAAATCTGGAAAAAGAGTTATGGCAATGGCGTACGGAATTGGTGCGGCAATTGTTATTTTAGGAGCATTATTTAAGATTCTTCACCTTCCTGGTGCGGATTTAATGCTTATCGTAGGTATGGGTACTGAAGCATTTATTTTCTTCTTATCTGCATTTGAACCATTACATGAAGAATGGGATTGGAGTCTTGTATATCCTGAATTAGCTGGAATGGAAGGTGAAGATAGACCTACAGCTGCAGGTATTGGACAAGGAGACGCGGTTTCTCAACAATTAGATCAAATGCTTTCTGAAGCGAAAATTGGTCCAGATTTAATCGAAGGTTTAGGAACAGGTTTAAAATCTCTTTCAAGCAACGTAAGTTCTATGGCTGATTTGTCTGGAGCTACTGTTGCAACAAAAGAATATGCTGAAAACGTTCACAAAGCAAATGAGCAATTGATAGGAATGAACTCCTCTTACACAAGAGCAGTTTCTGCATTAGAAAGCTTATCTGAAACTACTGAATCATTCAAAGAAACAACAACTAAAGTTACAAGCATTAATCAAACACTTAACGATAACTTAGTAAGTTTTGATCAAAATATTCAAAACCTAAATAAAGTATACGGTGGAATGCTTAACGCAATGAGACCAAATAGTTAATCTTATCATAATTAAAATTTAAAAATTAAAAATTATGGCAAGCGGTAAATTATCGGCACGGCAGAAGATGATTAACATGATGTACTTAGTACTCATGGCACTTCTAGCACTTAACGTGTCAAAAGAAATACTTAAATCATTCTTCTTATTTGAACAAAGTTTTAACGCTGCTGCATTAAACATTGATTCTAAAAATGCTGCAACTATGGGAGCATTTGCTAAGAACATGGAGACTTCAGCAAAGAAAACAAAACCTTATTTCGAAAGAGCTCAAGGTGTTCAAAAAGAAGCTGCGACATTCTATAAATACATTGACGACATGAAGAAGATGATCGAAGAAATGTATGATGGCCGTGAAAACGGACCTAACTCACCTCTTATTGCTCCAGATTTAATGGAGAAACATGCTAAATACTTCACTGAAAACAAAAAAGCAAAAGGTGAAGAATTTAAGAGTAAAGTTAATGATACAAGAGAAGCTATACTTGCTTTCTTAAAACCAGGAGGTGATTCTGCAAAAATTAAAGATATGTCTTTATACAATGAGGCATTAGAAGCATGTCAGTTACATGCAGAGGATGAAACTACTGGTGTTAATAAAGCAGGATGGATTGCAGAGAACTTAGAACATCAACCAGCTGCTGGTTTAATAGCAATTTTAGCACGACTTAAGAACGATGCTAAAACCTTAGAATCTGACGTTCTTGAAAGATTAGCAAAACAAATTGATGCAACAGATTACAAGTTTGATAAGTTGGAAGCTAAAGTATTGGCTAGTTCAAACTATGTAATGGAAGGTGAAGCTTATGAAGCAGACATCTTATTAGTTGCTTCCAATACAAAAGGAAATCCTGAAGTTAAAGTAGGTGGAAGTTCTATATCAGTTGAAGGTGGTGTAGGTAAATACTCTGCTAGAGCATCAGGAGTTGGTATCAAAACGTTCTCAGGAGAGATTGTTGTGGTAGGACCAGATGGTGAGGCAAAACCTTATCCTTTTGAAGCTGAATACCAAGTATTCAAACCAACAGCTACAATTGCTGCAACAGAAATGAACTTATTGTATAAAGGTATTGACAATCCAATGTCAATCTCTGTTCCTGGATTTAGTGCAGCAGATATTAATATTTCTGCACCTGGTATTAATCTTAGATCACAAGGCGGTGGTAAATACAACGCTAAGGTTCCTGGAAGTACCAATGGTGAAATAACAATTTCTGCATCGTTAAAAAAAGGTGGAAAAAGACTAGGTTCTCAGAAGTTTCGTGTTAGAAGTCTACCTCAACCTACAGCACAGCTAGGTGGTATCCCAAATGATGGTTTACCTAAAGGTAAATCTTCTGTTATGGCTCAAACATCTATTCTAGCTACTATGGGAGCTGGATTTGCATACAACTTAAGATACAGAGTAACAGGTTTCAAAATGATTGTAGCATATAAGCGTAAACCACCAGTAATGGCAACAGGTAGCGGTAGTGCACTAACAGGTCAAATGAAATCTATGATTAGATCAGCAGGAGCTGGAGACAGAATACTTTTTGAAGGAATAAGAGCAAAAGAAGCGAAGTACGGTTTTAACGCCAACTTAAGTCCAATAATTATAACTATACGATAATTGGTATAAATTTCGTTACTTTTGTAAATAATAGATATAAGATATGAATAAAATACTGGTAATTCTAACAGCCTTATTACTTACCGGAATAGGTGCAGAAGCTCAGATTAGCAAGTTCGAGGACTATACATATCCTCATACTGCTGTGAAAGAGCGTAAAGCTGTTCCATATCGTTATATTAGAGAAGCTAATGTAAAGTGGAGCAAGAGAATACATCGAATTATCGATGTTAGAGAGAAACAAAACAAAGTAATGCATTGGCCACGTAACCCATTCTACTTAATTGTTTGGAATGCGGCTATGAATGGTGAAGTAAGTGCTTATGTGAATGATTCTCTTACTTCAATTAAAACTCCTGAAGATGTTTTAAAAGAAGTGAGTATTGAAACCACTGTTATGATTCCTAACCCAGACAACCCTGATGATCCATACGATTTGGTACCAACTACGGTTTCAGAGGTATATGAGCCTAACAAGATTGTAAAATATCGAATAATGGAAGACTGGATTTTCGATTATAATTATTCAGATTTTCGTGCTCGTATCATTGCAATTGCACCTTTATGGAGACCAATCACAGAATCTGGTTTAGAACTTGGAGAAACTCCAATCTACTGGATTAAGATGGATGATCTTAGAGACAAATTATCTGGCGAAGAAGTTTTTAATGCTAAAAACGATGCAGCTAGAATGAGTTTTGATCATTGGTTCCAAACTAGACAATTTAGCAGTTACATTGTTAAAGAAAGTAATATGTACGATCTTGACATTGCATACTTTGAAGAGTTTAGAGATGATGGTGTTGCTTCATTGTTAGAAAGTGATAGAATCAAAAATGATTTATTTATTCTTGAACACGATCTTTGGGAATATTAAGATTTAAATAAAAGACTAAAAAAGGGAGCACTTATAGCTCCCTTTTTTTATGTCCAAAATTAGGGTTCAACCCCTACCCTCTTATCATTGAACTTCTTCCGATTTTTTAAGCTTGAGTTCTAAGTTCTTACATCATTCCTCAATTTTAAATATGACAAACGGGGTATTGCATACGTTCTTAAAAATCGTTTTCTTGCATACCAGCGTTTCCAATAATTTAATCCCATCGTTATGAATGTTTCGAAATATCTTTATCTAATACTTTTTCTTTTCCTATTTATTACCTGCAAAGAAGACGACGGACCGCAACTTGCTACCTACAGTTTTACAAGTGATTTTCCTATAGTTCACCAGAAAATCGATGATATCATAAAACGTGAATTTGCTTATCAAAACATGGTTGGTCTCAACGTAGCGGTTATACAAAATGGACAAGTAATACATAGAAAAGGGTACGGTTACAGAGACGCAGGCAGTTTGCTACCAGTAACAACAGAGAATGTCTTCTATATGAATTCAATCTCCAAACCAATTACAGCGGTATTGGCTCAATTGCTTAGTGATTACCTTGAAGACGATTTCAATTGGGATGACCCAATAATTAATCATTCCACTTACTACGCAACTGCCCCATGTAACGCTATAAATGATGGGTGGAGAAATTTAATAACAACTAAAGGACTGCTAAGTAATACTGCTGGTGTTCCCCATTATTGCGAGGTTTTTTGGGAAAATGGATCAACAACCTACGCTAACGGTGGAGGCTGGAAGGGTACCATGGAAAGCACACGACTCATCGACGTTTTCTGCCATGCACCTTTGCTCATGCCACAATCGGCCAATCAATACCGCTACTCAAGCTTTGGATACAACTTAGCTGGTTGTGTTATTAATGACGTAGGCAAAGAACATTTGAACAAAGGATATTATGAACTGGCGGATGAATGGCTAAGAGACGGATGGGGAATGAACAACCTGGTGCCTGATGACGGAGCACGCCCGGGAAAACCTTTACGATACAGCATGAGTTGTGTTGGAGAGGTCTTCGTTGAACCCAACACAGAAGATAGAACCTGGGCTCTACCTGGCTCAGGATGGCTAATAAACCCAAACGATTTGGCAAAATTTGGAAATCATTTGTTAGAAGGAAAAGTTCAAACGGATCAGTTGTGGGAGTCTGTTGGTAATATACCAGAGATTGGTTGTGATGGAGATAACTTAGGTAATAATCCCAGATATACTCACGGGTTCACTAGGTACAACGACACTGCTACAGTTTACGGACATGGCGGAAGTCACCCAGATGGTGGGGCTAAATCACAGCTGTGGATCAACCAAAGTGACAATATTGTAATAGTTGGAATGACTAACACCGATTGGTGGCAATGGGACAGAATAAGAAGACAAATTGAGGATGAGTTAAAGAGTGGATCAAGGAATACACCTGCTTATAACTATACCAGAAGAATGAGATGTGACTCTTCACTGTGGTGTAATGACAAGACTGGTAAGATTTTCACAGGCATTTTTGTTGATGACATTGGCAACCTAAGATCACCTCGATATGGAATATCCAAGAATACACTCAAGGTAATGTACGACGACATGAAAGAATGCAATTTCGCTCCAATTGACATTGATTACAGGCCTCAAAATGATGGAACATGGAATGCTCTCTTTGCAGAGTCAACTATTGATACCCGAATGGAATTAGATCAACCGGCAGCAGACGAACAAGACTTTATCGATGCTGTATCTAATTATGAAAGCATTGGTATGGAACCTTCTGATATTGAAATTTATCGAGATTCCGATAACAAGTTAAAATGGGCGGGAATATTTGAAGAGACCAATGTAGAACGTGTAGCAGTTTTTGAGATGACAAATGCAGAATTTAATAATCTAAATTCAAGCTACACAGATCTTGGCTACCTTCCAATTGATATTGAAGTGTATAAGAATAATCAAGATATAACCATGTATGCTTGTATTTGGGAAGAAATGTCAGGAACATCAAGGGTTTTTGTGAATGAAAATGATCCAAACGATGGTAGTCTTCCGACTGCCGTACAAAACGCTATGGCAACAACAGGAATGCAAGTAATTGATCAGGAATACTTAGAAGGAAATAGACAAGCTTTTATCCTACACTCTACCTCTACTAATACACCTTTTCTTGGAATTGGACGAAGTTTTTGTGGCCTACAAACAGATATCGAAACACAAATTGCCAATGGGTTTTGGTTAGTGGATTTGGAAGAAAAATAGACGTTGTTAAATTGAACATTCAACATTGGAAATTCCAAAGTTGGATATTCTTACGGTTTTTTGAACACAACCGCAACCCCCTGCCCTACTCCTATACACATCGTTGCCAGTGCATACTTCGCAGAATCTCTTTTCTTGAATTCATGCAACAAGGTAGTGGTAATTCGTGCTCCTGAGGCTCCTAAAGGATGTCCTATAGCAATAGAGCCACCATTAACATTAATTATATCAGGATTAATCTCTAAATCTCGAATACAAGCTATTGCTTGAGCTGCAAATGCCTCGTTCAATTCAACTAAATCTAAATCTTGTATTCCGATTCCAGCACGTTTTAAAGCTTTACGCGTTGCCGGCACAGGACCTATTCCCATAATATCTGGATGAACGCCAGCTGCAGCACTTGAAACAATTTCTGCTAGTGGAGTCAAGTTAAACTTTTTAAGTGCGTCTTCCGACACTACTAACAATGCTGCTGCTCCATCATTTACTCCTGAAGCATTTCCAGCAGTTACAGTTCCACCTTCCTTAAAAGCAGCTCTTAAACTACTTAATTTTTCTTCAGAGGTTAAACGAGGATGCTCATCTTTTTCAAATACTACAGACTCACCCCTTCTTTGTGGAATAGAAACAGGAATAATTTCATCTTTAAATTTACCACTCTCATGAGCCGCTTGGTACTTCAGCTGTGTTTGATGTGAAAACGTATCTTGTTCTTCTCTGCTTATACCGTATTTCTCTACAACGTTCTCAGCAGTCTCCCCCATAGCATATGGAAAATACATTTTTGAGAGTTTAGGATTTATAAACCTCCATCCTATAGATGTATCATATACCTTATTGGATCTGCTATAAGCACTTTCTGCCTTTGGCATTACAAAAGGAGCTCTACTCATACTTTCAACACCTCCAGCAAGATACATATCTCCATACCCGATAGCAATGTTCTTTGCTGCATCAGCAATTGCTTGAAGGCTTGAAGCACATAGTCTATTTAATGTAATACCTGGAACTGTAACAGGCAATCCTGCGAGTAGTAAACTCATTCGTGCTACGTTCCGATTATCTTCTCCTGCTTGGTTTGCAGCTCCTAAAATTACATCCTCAATTTCATTCAAATCTATGGATGGATTTCTTGACACCAAAGCTTTTAGAACATCCGCTGCTAAATCATCAGGTCTAACTGGTGCTAATGTTCCTCCAAACTTTCCTACAGCTGTTCTAGCTGCATCTACAACAAATGCTCGTTTCATTGCCGACAAAAATAGTACTAATCTATGGTTTTATTGATTAAGATAAATAAGGGATGACTTGATTTCAAGTTTTTGAGAATGAATGCTTTGTCTTCTTCTATATGACTATTCTCGATTAAAAAGCTTGGAGCTTTGGTTTCCACCATAAAACGATGATACCTGTATTCCAAAACGTTAGATTCTTTTGTTATTAAACTATTGAGCTTTTTATATCCTTTTGTGAAAGAGCTGTACTTTGTATAAGGATTATTGGAAAACTTTGCTTTCAAACATAAAAAGGCTCCATAATAACACTCTTCATCATTGGTCAATTTCTTTTTTGATTCCAATTGATCCAAATGTTTTAATATAGCCGCTTCATCTTGCGACTCGTATGCTTTACGATAATCTGAAATATCTGACTGAGGTACTAGCAATACTAAAATGAGTGATAATATCCACATAACTACATCAACAATAACACCCAGAAAAAGATTGTTTGAACCAGTATAATCCAATACCCTCTGAACGTTACCCTCGGATTATATAACATTAATTGAAAGAGGAAAGCAAAACCAAACCAACATGCATAATTAAATAATGGGATTTCTCCTCCAGTCCACCACCACCAACCAAATCGTATGGCTACTGGTTCTAAAAGAAAATCAAATGCAGTTATCAATACTGCTGCTAGTGCAGATGCTGCCAAATTGTTCTTCATTACTAGATTCACAAAACTTCTTCCCGCAATACACAGCATTACCCAATTAAATGCGATAATTATAGGAACACCTCCAAACTTAAAACCTAGTGCAGTACCATATTGATAGTCGCCAAATAACCACCCCCTGTTAACACCTATATATTCAACCAAGAAAGAACCGAATAAAATTATAAGGATAGGAATTACCTTACGTTTTACCCAAGAACCCTCCTCCGCAACAACAAGCACAAAACTATATGCTAACATTAATGGTGTTAAGCTTAGGAACAAGTTCCTACTAACGGGTAGCAAAATACCAATTAGTCCCACTGCATATGGCACAAGAAGCAGCGTAAAGAAATTTTTTTTAATGTATTTTGAAATCACTTTTTACTTTTTCGGTTACAATTTTTGCTGACAACAAACATAAGGGTATTCCTCCACCTGGATGCACACTTCCACCGCAGAAATATAATCCTTTTGTTTTGTTGCTAAAATTTGGTTGACGTAAAAATGCAGCCATGCGATTATTAGAACTCGAACCATAAAGTGCTCCTCGATAGCTACTCGTATTTTGAAAAATGGCTTGAGGTGTAAGTATATTTTCTACTTCAATCAATTCTTCAACATTTGTACTAAGCTGTTTCGATAGCTTCTCAATAATTCTTCCTCTTGCTTGAGGAATTAGTTTTTCCCAATCTTGATTTTTAACCGACGGTGCATTTACCATAACAAACCAGTTTTCGCCATAATCTGGAGCATCATCGCTTTTAATTTT